>CALDZH010000029.1 GCA_937944275.1 uncultured Woeseiaceae bacterium | reverse complement strand
CGCGGCTGCGGATAATGCCGTTGAACGGCTGCACGCCGAGTTCGCCAGAATGTCTCCGGTACATACCCTTAATAATCTTGCAGTCGTCGTATGGGCTCTCAGTTCAGCACAAGAGGATTTCAGTGCGGCAATCGGCAATGCTGTCACTGCGGGCTGGGACACCGATTGCAATGGCGCAACCGTCGGCGGCCTGTTCGGCCTGACCGGAGTCCCGATCCCGACGCACTGGACCAAGCCATGGGCAGGCCGCGTTGGCGTCAGCCTCGCCGGGCTACATGAGTTGTCGCTGGACGATCTTGTAGCCCGAACCATGGAGGTGTCGCGCCACCTTGCGGACAGCGCGCCGCCTGGCTAGCGCGTCTTCTCGTATACCCGCACGTAGTCGATAAGCATCTTTTGCGGGAAGACACTATCGTCGATACCGCCCCCGGATCGCCCCCACATGCCCCCCACGGCAATGTTGAGAATGAGATGGAATGGGCGATCGAAAGGCCAGGTCTCCCAACCCGTCCCTTCATTGATGTACGTAAAGTAGAGCGTGTCGTCCACGTATGCGTCGATACGTTCCGGAGACCATTCAATCGCATAATCATGAAACGCCTCGTCGACATCATCGAGGATGATGCGTCCTTTGCGTTGTTTCCATACTGCCCAGTAGTACGCCTTGGTATGAACCGTGCCATGCACATGGCCCATCTGGTAACCGACGTGTTCCATGATGTCGATCTCGCCCGAGTTCGGCCACGCATCACAGTCGGCACTCCCCTGCCAGTCCGGATCATCGGAGCATGTTGTCGCGTACGCGAACGGGTCGCTCGGCAGCATCCAGATCGCCGGCCAGGTTCCCATGCCACGCGGCAGCTGCGCCCTGACTTCAAAACGACCATAGAGAAAATCGCCCTTTCCCTGCGACTGTATGCGCGCCGACGTGTAGCGCGCCTCGCCAAAGTCCTCTCTGTGTGCCTCTATGACAAGCTGGCTATTTTCAATTCGAACATTTTCAAGGCGAGATGTATAAGCCTGGTCCTCGTCATTGACAACGCGTGCCGGCCACTCTTCGATATTCCAGCGTTCCGGGTCAGGCGGGCCTTCGCTATCGAACTCATCGCTCCAGACCAACCGCCATTTGTCGGGCTCAGTCGACTTGCCGCGTACGACCAGCGCGCTAAGTACCGGCTCGCGGACCGTAGCCGAGAACTCGATGCGCAGGTGTTGATTCGAAATCTCGAAATTCGGAATCGTCACGGTCAGTGCGGATTTGATCTTGCCGTCCCGCGATACCATGACGTCCAGCTCGGGCAGCACCCGCTTGTTGTTGACGATGATGTCGAACAGCCGTTCCTTTCCCCCGATCTCGGCCGGCTCCGCAAAATGGAAAGTCACATCGTATGTGCCGTTTGCGATCGGCCTGTCGATCCGGATATCGCCCTCGCGATAACTTCGATACAACTGCGGATCCTGTGACCCGAGAATTTCGTCGAGACTTCCAACCGTGCCGCCGCTGACAAATTCCTCCGCGATGTAGCGAGTTCCGTCTGCGCCAGTGTAATTGGGCCCGCCAATATTGACGGCCCATTCGAAGTAAGCGCTCGACTCATCCGAGTCGCACGCTCCAGCTAGTGTCACAATCGCCATGATCAAAATGGCCCTTTGAAATGTGTTGCTCAAGTCAGCTCGCTTTCGATAAGAATCCCGCATCGATTCGTTAAGTCTCTTGCAAAAGATGATGACAGCGCTGTCAGTTCTGTCTAGAATAATACATCAGGGGGATTCTCCACGCGAGTGCGTGCCACGAATCAAAACCATAATAATAAGAAAATCAGGGGAATGTAGACGATCTGAAGCCAATGAACCTAATCGTCAGAACAAATAAACGCCATCGCTGCACAGCTTGGATAAGCATCGTCATGACGGCGCTGCTTGCGTCCGTGGCGTGCGCAAGTCCTACACACGTGGAAGGTCGTACGACCTATCGTGCCCCTCATGCCGACGCCGCGCCCGTCATCGATGGGGATGCTTCAGACGCTGCCTGGGCCGCTGCGAGCTGGCAAGACATCAAGTATCGATGGCTTGGTCCCGAGTTTACGCCCGCCGACTTTGCGGGGCGGTACAAGGTGGTATGGACAAGTGAACGAATCTACATTCTTGCGGAAATTGTCGACGACATTTTAATCGACTCCCATCGCGACCCGCTCGTCCAGTACTGGGATGACGACTGCCTTGAGATATTTCTCGACGAGGACTATTCCGGCGGTGACCACCAGTTCAATCACAATGCATTCGCCTATCACATGTCACTGGATAACCAGGCCATTGACATTGGGACAGATCAGAACGCGCGAAATTATTCGCACCATGTACAAAGCCACTGGCGGCAGCATAGTAATACCGTGATTTGGGAAGTCGCGATCGACGTTTATGACGATTCCTATGTTGACGATGCAACACACAATCAGCCTGTCCACCTGACGGCGGGCAAGGTGCTCGGGCTCATGATCGCCTACTGCGACAACGATGGCAGCGAGCTGCGTGAAAATTTTGTTGGTTCCGAGTCGGTCCCGACCGGTCCAAAAGACAGAGGCTGGATAGACGCAGGTCTATTCGGCGAGGTGATACTTGATGAATAGCGTGATTTCTACGGCACCCGGAATACAGATCGGGTCGGATGCCGCGGGTACCGTCGACGGCGGTTTTCTCGACTTTGCGGGCGAGCGATACTACGTCATCCGAAATGTGGAACGAATGCAGCCGTTCTTTATTAGCGTAATCTCCGCAGACGATCACTGGCTGTTCGCCTCTTCGAGTGGAGGGCTGACTGCGGGGCGCGTATCGCCTGAGACCGCCCTGTTTCCGTATACCACTGTCGACAAACTGCACGACAGTGGAAACAGCGCAGGGCCACGGACCATACTCCGAGTCGGTAAAGGCGCAGATGCCATTTACTGGGAACCGTTTAATCTTGAACAAAGACGGTTATTCGCCACCACATGCAACCTCTACAAAAACACGCTGGGCAACAAGCTGTGCTACGAAGAGGTCAACCATGATCTCGATCTCGTCTTCAGGTACACCTGGTCCACCAGCGAGGAGTTCGGCTTCATACGCCATAGCGAGCTCGAAAACCTCGGCGACGCGACACGGCACGTCGACATCGTCGACGGTGTCCAGAATATCCTCCCGGCGGGCACACCGATATTTACGCAAACGAACTCGAGTAACCTGGTTGATGCTTACAAATGGACGGAACTCGACGAACCGACCGGCTTGGCGTTACTTACGCTCTACTCAGGCATTACCGACCGCGCAGAACCCTGCGAATCCCTGAAGGCAACCACAGTATTCAGCGTCGGGCTCGAGCAGCGCAAGCTACTGATCTCTGCCGACCAGCTTGATGAATTTCGCCGTGGCGCCAAACTGACACAGGAGGATCACAAGCGCGGCATACGCGGCGCTTATTTCGTGAATCACTCATGTGAGCTTGCGGGGGGAGACCGCAGTGCCTGGGACATCGTACTCAACACTGACCAAAGCCAGGCGGATGTAGCGGCCCTGCGGCAGGCGCTGGTGAACTCGGGGTCTGTCGCAACGGACATCCAGGCTTCCGTTGCAGCGGGCTCCGAGAAACTGTCGAGAATCATGGCCTCGGCCGATGGCTTCCAGGCGACTGCTGAAGAGCAGGTATCAGTACATCACTACGCCAATGTGCTGTTCAACGTGCTGCGAGGCGGCATCTTCGACGATCAGTACAACGTGTCTTCCCGCGACTTCCGCGGCACGATTCGACGATTTAACAAGCGCGTTTTCGATCGCAATCGCGACCTTCTCGATGCCTTGCCCGAACGGCTCAGGTTTGACGACCTGCTATCTGCTACAGACGAATGCGGCGACGCTCAACTGCAGCGACTCGCTCGCGAGTACCTGCCGATCAGGTTCGGTCGCCGCCACGGCGATCCAAGTCGGCCCTGGAATCAATTCGAGATCCGCCTCAAGGATGAGAGCGGCGAACACCTGTTGTCTTATCAGGGAAACTGGCGCGACATTTTCCAGAACTGGGAAGCGCTTGCGTTCAGCTTTCCCGAATTCGTCGAGAACATGATCGCCAAATTCGTGAACGCCTCCACGGTCGACGGCTACAACCCTTACCGTATCACCAAGGAAGGCATCGACTGGGAGGTCGAGGAACCTGACAACCCTTGGAGCTACATCGGCTACTGGGGCGACCACCAGATAATTTATCTGCTGAAGCTGCTCGAACTATCGCGCAACTTCCACCCGCAGAGGCTGCGACGCCTGTTGCGTGAACCGCTGTTCAGCTATGCAAACGTGCCGTACAGAATCAAACCGTTGGAACTTCTCATCAAGGACCCGAAACATACCGTGGTTTTCGATGACTTGCTGGCCGAGTTGATCGACAAGCGGACCGAAGATATCGGCGCCGATGGCAAGCTGGTTCTTGATGCAGACGGCGAGGTCTACCAGGTCAACCTGCTTGAGAAGCTGCTCGTGCCGTTACTCGCCAAGCTCGGCAACCTCGTCGTCGACGGCGGGATCTGGCTGAATACGCAACGGCCTGAGTGGAACGATGCAAACAACGCGCTGGTCGGTCAGGGCCTTTCCATGGTCACGCTCTATTATATGCGGCGCTACATGCATTTCCTGCGCGACCTGCTACTTGACGAACCGGGCTCCTTCGCAGTATCCGCAGAGGTCGGCAAATGGCTCGATGGCACGGCGAGCGCCCTGGACCGAACGCGATCCGCAACAGGCAATGGTCGAGTCGACGACGACGTACGATTCCGTTCACTGGCGGAACTCGGGCAGGTCGCGAGTGACTATCGGAGGGCGGTTTACAATTCCGCTGGATTCTCCGGTTCTCGCGACCTCGAAATTCGCGACATACTGAACCTGCTTGAAGACGCGCTCGTAATCACTGATCACAGTATCGCGGCTAACCGCCGTGATGATGGCCTGTATCACGCCTACAACATCGCCGATTTTGGCGAGGATACGTTGCGTCTCCACAATCTTTACTCGATGCTGGAGGGACAGGTAGCTGTCCTGAGTTCAGGCGCGATCGGTGCCGACGAAGCGGCTGACGTCCTCGATGCGCTTTTTGCGAGCGCCGTATACCGAGATGACCAGCACAGCTTCATGCTCTATCCCGACCGGCAACTACCCGGCTTCCTTGATAGAAACCGCGTGGCTGAAGACCAGGTCCGGGCGATACCGCTGCTGCACCAGATGCTCGAAGCAAGCGACGAACGAATCGTTCTGAAAGACATCGACGGCTGCGTCCGCTTCAGCGCGGAATTCACGAACGCCGGCGACGTCCAGGCAACTCTCGATGCGATTGGCGATGGCTACGCCGAAAACGATGCTGTAACCCGCAGGGCAATACTTGATCTCTACGAGGAAGTGTTCAACCACAAGGCGTTCACGGGGCGCTCCGGCACCATGTTCGGGTTCGAAGGACTGGGATCGATTTACTGGCATATGGTTGCCAAGCTTTTGCTGGCGGTGGAAGAGAGCTTTTTCAACACGCTCGACAGTGGCGCCGATCATGCAACATTGAAACGGCTCGGTGATCTCTATTACCGCGTTCGCTTTGGAATTGGTTTTAATAAGACGCCTGCCGAATATGGCGCATTTCCGACCGACCCATACTCGCATACTCCCAGGCACGCCGGCGCGCAGCAGCCGGGCATGACGGGACAGGTCAAGGAAGAGGTACTGACACGCTTTGGTGAACTCGGCGTGCGCGTGCGGGATGGCGCGATTTCGATCGAGCCTGCGCTGTTGCGCGCACGGGAATTTAGTAACGAGTCGCGATCGTTCTGCTACCTGGATATCGACAACAGTTGGCAGACACTTAATTTGCCTGCATCGAGCCTCGGGTTTACCTGGTGCCAGGTACCAGTGGTATATGTGCTGGACGAGGGAGCGAACGCCGGTCTTGTCATAGAATTCGACGACGGCACCCGTGCAAATTTCACCGACCTCAATTTACCCGACGATACAAGCGCCGAGTTGTTCCGGCGCAGCGGCCGGGTTCGAAAAATAACAGCCACTTTTGGCGCAAGCCGACTGTTTGGTAATTAATTCAGCAAGGAATTTCAATGTCCAACTACTACAAGCGCAGGCTATCACTCGCGGGGATCGATGTTTCAAACCTCTCGACCGACGATCTACGCGCGCTCGTCCGGAAAATTCTCGAGTCAAAAATTCACGGCCTCTCCTTCAGCCCGTATATCGAGGGACAGGGACCCAAAACGATAATTGAAGATGCACAGATCCGAGACCGTCTGGCAGTTATCGAGCCGTATGTCCGGTGGATTCGCTCCTTCTCCTGCACCGAGGGCCATGAGCTCATTCCTGCCATTGCGAAAGAGAAGGGCCTCAAAACCATGGTCGGCGTCTGGCTCGACGATGACCGGGAACACAACGAACTCGAGTTCGAAAATGCGATCAGGATCGCGAACGAAGGACATGTTGATATTCTTGCAGTCGGCAACGAGGTGCTGCTGCGAGGCGATCTGACCGAGGATGAACTGCTTGACTATCTGCGCCGTGCCAAAGAAGCTGCGCCAGGCGTCGATGTTGGCTACGTCGATGCCTACTTTGAATTCGTAGACCATCCCCGAATCACCGATGCCTGTGATGTGCTGCTGGCCAACTGCTATCCGTTCTGGGAAGGTTGTCCGGCCGAGCATGCCCTCTTGTATATGAAAGACATGTACCGGCGCGTAAGAAGCGTTGCCAACGGCAAGCGCGTTATCGTCAGCGAGACCGGCTGGCCTAATATCGGCTCAGCCGAGGGCGCGGCTGTGCCCTCCTTCGAAAACGCCATTAAATATTTTGTCGACACCTGCCGGTGGGCCGAGGATGAAGGTGTCGAGATCTTCTACTTTTCCTCTTTCGACGAATCCTGGAAGGTCGGTGCAGAAGGTGACGTCGGCGCATACTGGGGCCTGTGGGACAAGGATGGCAACCCGAAGTACTTCTGAAGTGGGCCTGAATACAATGGAATTCGAACACGGAAACGCGATCTGTTACTCGGGCTACCGGGCGGGCCAGAGTCCGCTGGAGGGTGTCTATCCCTCCCACGAACAGGTCCGGGAAGACTTGTCGATTCTCGAAAAAAACTGGGATTACCTGAGGCTTTATGACTGCAGCCGGCATGCGGACATTGTCCTGCGCGTGATTCGTGAAGAAAGCTTCGACTTCAAAGTCATGCTGGGCCTCGACATGGCGGCGGAAACGAGCAATCCGCATTGCCCCTGGGGCGCCGAGTTTAGCGCCGAAACAATCGCGTCGAACCGTGAGCACAACCATCGGGAGATCGAGCGGGCGATCGCGCTTGCCAATCACTATGGCAGCGTTTTCTCGGTGTCGGTCGGCAACGAGGCAACCGTCGAGTGGACGGATCACATGGTGCCGGTCGAACGCCTGATCTCACATGTGCGTGAATTGAAAGAAGCCATCAAGCAACCGATTACATTCTGTGAGAATTACGCTCCCTGGACGTATAAACTGGAGCCGCTAGCCGAGGTGCTGGATTTCATATCGGTGCATACCTACCCCGCCTGGGAGTACCGGACGATAGACGACGCGCTGGAATATACGCGGCAGAACTACCACTCGGTTGTCGATCATTACCCCGGCACGCCGGTGGTGATTACCGAGGCAGGGTGGACGACCGCGTCCAATGGCCGCGGGATCGAGCCCTGGAACGCGTCGGAAGAACTACAGGCGCACTATTACGAAGAACTGCTGGCATGGACGACGAAAGAGAAGGTTCTGACTTTCGTCTTCGAAGCCTTCGACGAACCGTGGAAGGGGTCGCCCGACCTGCTTGAGCCGGAAAAACACTGGGGGCTGTTCAACGTCGACCGCACGCCCAAATTCGCGATGCGCGAGCTCTACGGGGAACTTGTTCCAAGCGCGTCATAATGCGCTGTCGAGAATCTTCTTCTTGAGTTGCTCGAACTCTTCCTCGGTCACGTAACCGGCTTCCCGGAGCGCCCCTAACTCCCGAAGCTGCTCGAGTACGCGCGACATTTCTATTCTGTCAACGGGCGCACCGCTCGCGCTAGTTTGAGTACCGCGGCTTGCCGGCGCGCTGCTCGTCTCCTGCGGTTGGTCGGAGGCTGAAGCTGTCTCCATGGTGGATCCGCGCAGGTTTTCAGGTTCTGTTTGCGTTTGCGCCTGCTCCAGGCGCTCCTCCTCTTCGCGCGCACGTCGTTCTTCCTCGATCTGGATGCGCTGATTAGCAAGGCGCGCCCGCTCCGCCGCCACATCGTCTGCGTGAGCCATCGCTGGCGCCATCGCGACGATCAAGAGAGAAACCAGAAAAGTTATAGAAAAACGAATCATGCGACCATCGTAGCGCTTCTGTTGAGCCGGCGCCAAACTCGCCGCGGCTGGCCCTTGCGGGCTGCACCCGGTCATTGACAGCGTTGTCAGATACTTTGTAGTCTTGTCGGCTTATTAAGAAGAACAACGAGTCCGGTGCCCATGTCCAAAGCCACGATTGACGACGTCGCCAAACTTGCCGGGGTATCGATCAAGACCGTATCCCGTGTGGTCAATCGGGAGCAAAATGTTCGCGAGTCGACGCGGGAAAAGGTGCAGCAAGCGATCACGCACCTTAATTATCGACCGAATATCTCGGCCCGCAACCTTGCGAGCCAGCACTCGCATTTGATAGGACTCGTCTACGATGACCCCAGCGCGTACGAGATCCCCAGCGCCGGCTACGTCATTCGCTTGCAGCAGGGCGCGCTGCGCGCTTGCGCCACAGCCGACTACGAATTGCTCATTCATCCGTGCAATTACAGAAACCGGCATGTCGGCGCCGAGCTTAAAGCGCTTATAGAGCAGGCGCGGCCCGACGGTATCGTGCTCGCGGCGCCACTGTCCAACATGCCGAAAATCGTCAATGCCATCTCGGCCACGGATACACCACTGGTGCGCTTGTCTACGGGCGAGAAAACCGGCAAGAAATACACTGTTGAAACGAACGACCGCGAGAGTTGCGCCGAGATGACCCGCTACCTCGCGTCATTGGGGCATGAGCGCATTGCCTTTATTACCGGGCACCCCAGCCATAAAGCTATCAAGAGCCGCTTCCTCGGTTACCAGGACGGGCTGCGACAGAGCGACCTGCCGTTTTCGGAAGACCTCGTCGCCGCCGGGGACAACTCCTCCGGTTCCGGCGAGGACTGTGCGATCAAACTTCTCGCACTTGAGCAGGCGCCAACGGCGATCTTTGCTGCGAACGACGACATGGCAGCCGGCGTCGTCCGGGCGGCGGATAAGCTGAATATCGATATTCCGGGCCAGTTGTCGGTCGCCGGTTTCGACAATATTTCCCTGGCCCAGCAGATCTACCCGTCGCTCACGACGATACACCAACCGCTGGCGGCAATGGCAGAGCGCGCCTCGATGGCATTGATCAACAATCCAGGGAACGGCGCGACATTGCAGGGTAAGGATGTCATGCCGGCGAAGCTGGTGATTCGCGAATCGACGGGGCCCGCGCCCCGCTGATCGCCAGGCTTCAACGAATGAAGCGGATGCTATCGAGGTAGATCGTGACAGGCGTGCGACGTCCGGTCAGCACGACAACAAAGCCGGTCTTGATGCTCGAGAGATCCACTTTCTTGAGAGGAATGGTGTAACGCTGCCACTCCCGCGTCAGTCGGATACCGTCAATCTTCCTGATGCCGGAATCGGGATGGGCCTTGTCCTTCTGGATAATTCCGACGCCGAAACTAACTTTCTCGCCGCCGTACTCGCCGCGTGCCCAAAGCTCCAGTGCCGCAGCTCCCGTCAGGTCATAGCCACCCTCGAGATCACCCCAGTTATTTGCCGGGTCTTGCCAGGCAACGCCGACCCAGCCGAACTTGCCTTCGTAGCGCATGCGGATCGAGGCGAAGCCTTCGTAAGGCGGCTGATCCGTGTAGTCGCCGTCGAGCGTCAGGGCCTCTACAGAGCCCATCCAGCCCGAGGGCGCCCACGGCATTGACTCAAACGAATCCTCGTAGACGGAAACCGGGAAACGAGTCCTTGGTTCGCCTTTGACCAGCAGCGGCACGTTTGCCGTCGCCGCGTTGCCGGCCGCATCGTAGGCATACAGGAACAAACGATAAGGCCCCGGCTCCTCGGGCATGCGCAGGCGTACGCCCTCCAAGCTGCTCTCGATCACGACACCGTCGATGTCAGCCAGATTGGGGCGGAAGTCACCGCCCGTTGCATACTCCGCAGCTTCGGGGCGCAAAACCCAGCGCACGCTGAGCTCGCTGCCTTCGGGATCTTCAACATGCGACTTCACACTGACCTCGGCACCCGGATCCACCTGCGCATTGCCCTCGAGGGAGAGCGGCTCGACGGTGGGGGAGAGATCTTCGGGAGGCGAACCGGACCAGAGCTCCGTCATGACATCAACGGCACCCGTTTTCGCGCCGTCCTCGAGGAACATGCCGAACCAGGTCTCGGTAGCCTCCATCTTGGAGGCCCAAAGAAACGCGTACGACCCCAGGGCCAACCCGGGCTCAGCGATGATGCCCTGCTCGTAGCTCTGCTTGTAGAACTTCGCTTTGTCGGTACTGGTTTGCTCGTAGGGCGCGCCCCATTCGGTCTTCGGCATCTCCCAGGAGCCGACCGGGCCGAACTCGGTCAACACAAAGGGCTTGGTCGCACCACCCTCACGCAAGCGCTCGGCAATGATCGACGCGCCGCCGTAGGCGTTGACGCCATGTATGTCGATGGCAGGGCTGCGCTTGTGCAGGTACTCGATGCGTTCGCCGTGCACGAAGGTCGTGACGGTCATCGTCGGGTGATGGGGGTCGAGTTCCTTGACCATCGCGGCGACATCGTTGACAGCTTTCCAGATGACGGGATTATCGCCGTTCTC
>CALDZH010000028.1 GCA_937944275.1 uncultured Woeseiaceae bacterium | reverse complement strand
ATGCGGATTTTCAATCGCAGCGGCCCAATAAGAGAACGCGCCGTCAAGGTCGCACTCGGCGTCGGCTGACGCCGTACAAGGGGAAACAATGAAGCAGCGGTACGTTTACATGCTCGCGGCTTTGCTGACGGTCATTGGCTTGTCGGTGTTTTACTACAAATGGCAGGTGCTCGGTTTTCCGCTGACCGAGAACCAGGAAACCCCGGTCTGGACGATTGAATCCGCAATCACTTTCGACAGCGGCCCGGGCTCGATCAAGGTCCAGCTGCACGTGCCGACGCTGACGCCCGGCTTTCGTATGCTCAATGAGAATTCCGTATCACGTGGCTATGGATTCAGCCTGAATTACGGCAGCGGTGGCCGACAGGCGCAATGGGCGATCCGCCGCGCCGACGGTGAACAGACAATCTACTATCGAATCTCGGTGTACGAAGATGACAGCGTGGATCAATCTGATACCACGCCGCCCTTCCCACCGCTGCCTGTCATCAATGAGCCGCTGAAAACGGCGGTCGATGTGCTGGTGTCGGACGTACGCGATCATTCCGCCGACACGGCCTCGTTCACGACCGAATTGCTGCGACGCATCAACGACCCGTCGCCGGATCCGAACGTGGAGCTTTTGCTGGCCGGTGTTGATTCAAGCGCCGACTTCGTCGGGGTCATAACGACGATTCTGGCGTCGGCTCGAATCCCCGCGCGAATGGTGCGCGGCTTTCCGCTGTCAGGGCGGCAGCGCAGCGCCTCGCTCGCCGCATGGCTCGAGGTACACGACGGCGACCAGTGGCTGTACTTCAATCCGACGACAGGAGAGGAGCGTCTGCCCGAGCGCTTTCTCGTCTGGTGGCGTGGCAATGAGCCGCTGCTGAGCGTGGAAGGCGGCAGCAATGTCGAAGTGGGGTTCGCGATTCAGGAAAATCACCTCGACGCCGTCGCCATTGCCGAGACCCAGGCGGCGCAGCGCGGCACCTTCGCGGTCGACTTCTCGCTCTACAGCCTGCCCATTCAGACCCAGGCGGTCTACAGCGTGTTGCTCATGATTCCGATCGGCGCGCTGATCATGGTCGTGATGCGTAATTTGGTGGGCATCGACGCGTTCGGCACGTTCATGCCTGTCCTGATCGCGCTCGCGTTTCGCGAGACCAAGCTGTTATGGGGCGTCATATTGTTCACAACGCTGGTCGCCCTGGGGCTCAGCATCCGTTTTCTGCTCGATCGCGCGCGATTACTGCTCGTACCCAGGCTCAGTGCCGTATTGATCGTGGTCGTGATGCTGATGCTCTTCATCAGCCTGCTCTCGCATCGAATGGGGATGGAGACGGGACTCTCGGTCGCCCTGTTCCCGATGGTGATCATCGCCATGACGATCGAGCGCATGTCGGTCGTCTGGGAGGAGCGCGGCGCGGCGGACGCGATGCGCGCAGGTGTCGGCAGCCTGATTGTTGCAGTTGTGGCTTATATCTTCATGGGTATGGCGTGGCTGGAACACCTGATCTTTACTTTTCCCGAGCTTTTGCTGCTCGTCCTGGCGCTCGTTGTGCTTGCCGGGCGTTACACGGGCTATCGACTATCTGAGCTACGGCGTTTCAAAGCGCTGTCTGTCGACTGATGGTCGCGGCCGCCCGCAAACTGCGCGAGCATGGCGTACTTGGCCTGAACGAGCGTAATGCCGATTTCATTATGCGGCTTAATCCAAGGCGCTTCTATCCGCGGGTCGATGACAAGGCACTGACGAAAGAGCTCGCACTCGAGGCCGGCATGGCTGTGCCGGATCTTTACGGCATTATCGAGCACCAGGGGCAAGTGCGCCAGTTCGCGGATATGGTGCGCGATCTCGAAAGTTTTGTCATCAAGCCTGCCCAGGGCAGCGGCGGCGACGGCATTCTCGTTGTCACCGGTCGTAGTGAGCGCAAGCGCAATTCCTTCCGTTTGAGTAGCGGTGTTCTGATCTCAGAAGATGAGCTGCAATACCACATTTCCAATATCGTCAGTGGGCAGTACAGCCTGAGTGGAAATCGCGACAAAGCGCTCATTGAATACTGTGTGCGCTTTGACCCGGTTTTTTCCGAGGTTAGCTATCAGGGTGTGCCGGATATTCGAGTCATCGTATACCGTGGCTATCCCGCCATGGCGATGGTGCGGCTACCGACACGTGCGTCCGACGGCAAAGCCAATCTGCACCAGGGTGCGGTCGGTGCGGGCGTCGACATGAGTAGTGGCGTGACATTGAAGGGCGTATTAAATGATGAAATTGTCGAGGAGCATCCGGATACCGGGGCGTTAGTGGCAGGGCTTCAGATTCCGCAATGGGATTTTATTCTGGAGACGTCGGCGAAGGGCTGCGAAGTGACTGGTCTCGGTTACCTGGGCGTTGACATGGTCATCGATCACGACCGAGGCCCGCTGATCCTGGAGATGAATGCGCGGCCGGGGTTGAATATCCAGATTGCGAACTGCACGGGACTCGCCAATCGCATCGCTCGTATCGACGAGATTTATGACGAGAATGCAGCCCCGAATGAGAGGGCTGCAGTCGCTCGTCGCGAGTTTGCTGTCTGATTCAGCGTTTTTCGCTGGCTACTTATTGTGCTGCCAGCCACCTATCCATGCGTTGCTCCAGCAAATCGAGCGGCAATGCACCGGCGCCGAGCAGCTCATCGTGGAAGGCGCGAATGTCAAAGTCTTCACCCAGTTGTATCGCGGCACGCTCGCGAATTTGCAGGATCTTCAGCTGGCCGATCTTGTACGCGAGTGCCTGACCGGGCATGAGTATGTAGCGATCAATTTCGTTAACGATGTCATATTCGGCTTTCGCGGCGTTGTCCTTGAAGAAGTCGATGGCCTGCTGGCGTGTCCAGCCTTTGTAGTGCATGCCGGTGTCGACGACGAGCCGTACGGCACGCCACATGTCATAAGTGAGTTGGCCGAAGCGCGAGTAGGGATCCTGGTACAAGCCGAGATCGTAACCAAGCCGTTCGCTGTACAGCCCCCAGCCTTCGACAAACGCCGTGAATCCCATGAATCGGCGAAAGTTCGGCATGCCGTCGAGTTCCTGTTGGAGGGCAATCTGCAAATGATGGCCGGGCATTGCTTCGTGGACACTGAGGACTTCGATTTCGTACTTGGGTCGGACCTCGGGCCTGTAGAGATTTACCCAGTAGATGCCGGCGCGGCTGCCGTCGGCTGCGGGTCGCGAGTAGTACGCCGTGGTCGTATCCGGCGCGATCGACTCCGGGATCGGTTTTACGCCGTAGGGCATGCGCGGGAGTTTGCCAAACAGCTTCACGAGTTCAGGGTCGATGCGCTTGCTCGTTGCCAGGTAGGCATCATATAGATCGTCGGGATTGTCGAAATAGAACTGCGGGTCCGTACGCAGGTAGACGAGGAAGTCGGCAAAGCTGCCATCGAATTCAACTTCCTGGATGATTTGTTCCATTTCACCGCGAATGCGACTCACCTCTTCGAGACCAAGGCGGTGAATTTCATCGGGTGTCATGCGCGTCGTCGTAAATGAACGCGCCAGGTATTCATACCACGCATTGCCGTTGGGCAGCTCCGACAGGCCGATGCTGTCTCTCGCCGCAGGCAGGTACTTTTTGTTGAAGTAACGATCAAGCTCGCGGTAGGCGGGCAACACCGTATCTTCGATAATCTCGGTAGCTGCCGCGCGCAGACGCTCCCGTTCCGCCGCAGCAAAAGACTCTGGCAAGTTCTCGAATGGTTTGAAAAACGGACTGTCGGCGGCGAACTCAACAAGCTGTACCGCAATCTGGTCGGGAATACGGTCCATTAGGATTCTTGGCGATACCACGCCTGTCTTGCGTCCTCGCTCGGCGAGTTCGATAGTCTGGTCGATGACCTTGTCGATTTTCCCGAGGCGGGCGAGCCAGTCGTCGTAGTCCTGAACTGTCACCAGGCGCAACTGGTTGGTCAGGTTATTCAGGTTCTGCACTCCACCGCGTTGTGAGAATGGCAGCAAGTAGCCCTGGAACTCGTGGCTGTCGACCTGGTCCTGCAGCTGGCGGCGGAACAGTTCGTAGTTCAGTTGTTCCTCCGCTGGTAATGCATTGCGGTCAATGGCATAGGTGCGGCGTAGAAACTCGCGGGTATCTTTGTGGCGTTGCTCGATGGCGTCGAGGCTCTGGTCGTTCCATTCCTGGTTGTAGCGCCGGTCACCGAGTCTCGAGGCCATCTCGGGAGAGTTGGACAGCGCCCATTCCCAGTGCTCATCGAGCAGCGCCTGGAAATCTGCGCTGTTCTCAGCCTGCGCGGCACCCATAGCTGCCATCATCAAATAGCATAGCGCAATCATGATCTTCTTCATGCCAAACCCCTGAATTTCAGTGGCAGACATTGTTACTGGCCCGGCCGCTACTGGCAACCGCACGGGCCATTGGCTATTATGGCGCGTACTGATCTACAGCTTATGCAGAAGAGACCTCGTTGAATCGGGGCGCCGAAGGCGCAACTCGCTCGGAAACGCTCAGGCAGAAGGACTGCTTACGCTGATCAGCTCTGGAGAGAGGTCTGAACGGCCCACCGAAGGGGAATGTGACTGACAATGTCACTGATCTCTCAGGTAACCAAGGACAGAGGGGCGGCAGGCGCTACAGCCTGTCGCCCTTTTTTTGTTTTTCTGAACGGTCGAATTACATGGGTTCAAGAACACCACATTACGACAAGCACGTAGAAGCAGGCGCTCGCATCGTCGATTTCGGTGGCTGGGACATGCCGCTGCACTATGGCTCGCAAAAAGAAGAACACCAAGCGGTGCGGCAGAATGCCGGAGTATTCGATGTTTCTCACATGACGATCGTGGATCTTTGTGGCAATCGGGCGCGCGAGTTCCTGCGGTTCCTCGTCGCCAATGACGTTGCGAAGCTCAAGGAATATGGCAAGGCGTTGTACACGTGCATGCTGAATGAGGACGGCGGCGTCATCGATGACCTGATCGTCTATTACATCAGCGACACGGACTACAGGATGGTCGTCAATGCATCGACGCGCGAAAAAGACCTTGCCTGGATAAGTAAGCACGCCGGGGCTTTCGATGTTGATGTCGTTGAGCGCGCCGAACTGGCGATGATCGCTGTGCAGGGACCAAGGGCTCGGGAGCTGGCGGCCCCGTGTATCGCCGCGGAGTATCGCGATGCTGCAATGGCTCTGCGGCCTTTCTTCGGCATGGATGCGGGCGACTGGTTCATCGCAAGAACCGGCTATACGGGCGAGGATGGCTGGGAAATCGTCATGCCGGCCGCCGCTGCGCACGGCGTCTGGGATCGGTTGCTGGCGGCAGGCGTTGAGCCCTGCGGACTTGGCGCGCGCGATACGCTGCGCCTCGAAGCAGCGATGAATCTCTACGGATCGGATATGGACGAAACGATTTCGCCACTCGAGGCCGGCCTCGAGTGGACCGTCGCCTGGGAGCCGGCTGACCGCGATTTTATCGGTCGTGCCGCAATAGAGCGCCAGCGGGAAAGCGCCGACAGACGCCGCTTCGTCGGTTTGCTACTGGAAGACAAAGGCGTGCTGCGTAATCACCAGAAAATCGTTGTCGAGGGTTTCGGCGAAGGTGAGATCACGAGTGGCGGTTTCTCGCCGACTATCGGACGCTCGATTGCGCTCGCACGTGTGCCGGCAGGTGACTACGATCGTGCCCAGGTCGAAGTCAGGGGAAAGTTATTGAATGTACGGATCGTGAAGACGCCGTTCGTTCGCAATGGGCAAGTACGCATCGACGTCTGATGTCGCTGCACAGGATAACCACTGGGAGCAAACAATGAGTGAATTGCCGGGAGATCTCCTCTACACCAACGATCATGAGTGGCTGCGTCGTGAAGACGATGGCAGCGTAACGATCGGCATAACAGGTCACGCCGCGACATCGCTGGGCGACCTTGTGTATGTCGAACTGCCGGAAGTCGGGCAGGATGTCGAACTGGGCGGTGAGATGGCCGTCGTCGAGTCGGTGAAAGCCGCCTCCGACGTTTACGCGCCGGTTGCGGGCAGTGTGGCTGCGGTTAATGAAGAACTTGCCGATGATCCCGAAAAGATCAATGCGGATCCGTATGGCGATGGCTGGATCGTGCGCATGAAGATCGAGGGGCTCGATGAGAGCGAATTGATGTCGCCGGACGCCTACCAGCAACTGCTTGACGAACTAGACGACTGAGAAATAGCTGATGCCTTTCATTCCCCATACCGAGAAAGATACTCGGGAGATGCTCGCAGCTATCGGCGTGGACGCCATCGAAGACCTGTTCGACGAGATCCCCGCCGAATTGCGTATTGATCACCTGCATGGCGTACCCGAGGCGCTGAACGAAATGGAAGTTTCGCGACTAATGCGTGAGCGTGCGCGCAGGGACGGCTCGCCACTCTGTTTCATTGGTGCGGGCGCTTATGAACACCACATCCCGACTGCAGTTTGGGATCTTGCCACGCGCGGCGAGTTTTATTCTGCATACACGCCTTATCAGGCGGAGGCGAGCCAGGGCACGCTGCAGACGATCTACGAGTACCAGACGATGATTACCGGGCTGACCGGCCTCGACGTCAGCAATGCCTCGTTGTATGACGGCGCATCGGGTCTTGCTGAGGCGGCCCTAATGGCCGTTCGTGCAAACCGGCGAGTCAAATCAGGTCTGGTCCTGCTCGCGCCGGGCGTGAATCCCGTGTACGAACATGTCGCGGAGGCTATCGCCGGCAGTCAGGGACTGACGTTCGAGTGGTTACCCATGGATGCAAAAAGCGGCAATGTTGCATTCGAAGAGTTGCCGGAGGGGAAGGAACCGGTTGCGGTTGTCATGCAACAGCCGACTTTCCCGGGAACACTCGAAGATGTCGATCGGTTGACGGACTGGGCCCATGAGCAGGGTGCTTTTGCTATTGGTATCGCGAACCCGATGTCACTGGCGCTGCTCAAGGCGCCGGGGCACTGGGGTGAGCAGGGCGTTGATATTGCCTGCGGCGAAGGCCAGCCGCTCGGCGTGCCGCTGTCGTCTGGTGGCCCGTATTTCGGCTACATGACCTGCAAACAGAAGCACGTCCGGCAGATGCCGGGCCGTATTGTAGGCCGCACGACGGACCTGGATGGCAATCCGGGTTTCGCGTTGACGCTGCAGGCGCGTGAGCAACATATCCGCCGCTCGAAGGCGACGTCGAACATATGCACGAACCAGGGCCTGATGGTCACAGCGGCGACAATCTACATGTCATTGCTGGGCTTCGAAGGGCTAGCGTCCGTCGCGCGCAAGTCTCATGCAAATACGACGCGTCTCGTAGATGGTCTGTGCACTATCGATGGTATCGAGCGCTTGTATGATGCGTCTTATTTCCACGAGGTCGCGTTGAAGTTTGACCGTCCGGTTGCGCCGGTCCTGGCCGCCATTGCGGAGAAAAATATCCTCGGCGGATTCGACCTTACTGGCGGCGCGGGCACCGATGCGCTGCTCGTTTGTGCGACGGAAACCAAGACCGACGCAGATATCGACGCCTGCATCGCGGCGTTCGCAGAGGAAATGGCCTGATGTCGGGAACGATCGTGGCACGGATTCTCGTCGATAATGCGTTCTACCAGACATACGGTGAGTTGCCTCGCATAGGCAGCTTTGCACCTGACTTTTCGCTCGTGAATACAAAGCTGCAGGACGTTTCGCTGGCCAACTGGATGGGCCTTCGCAAGATCGTGAACATCATCGTGAGCGTCGATAACGACGTCAGCGCGCAGTCCGTTATCCGGTTTGACGAGTACGGCGGCGGTCGCGAGGATCTCGCGTTGCTAATGGTCTCCTACGACTTGCCGTTCGCACACAAGCGGTTCCAAAAAGCGCATGACTTGCAGAATGTCGCGGGACTTTCGGCAATCCGGCATGCGGGGTTTGGTGAGAATTACGGTGTGCAGATCATGGACGGACCAATGGCGGGCATGTTCTCGCCCGCAGTTATTGTTCTGGATGAGAACAATACGGTCGTGCATCGTGAACATATTGAAGACGTTACGGCTCAGCCAGATTACGCGGCGGCTTTTCGTTCATTGGGAATTGAAATAGATGAGTGAACTAATCTTTGAGAAATCGCGCGGCGGTCGCAGGGCATTCGCGCAGGCACCGGTTGATGCGGGCGCTACATCGATCCCCGAGCAGTTATTGAGGGAAGACAAGCCACGCTTGCCAGAAGCATCCGAGCTGCAAACGGTACGTCATTTTACGCGCTTGTCGCAGAAGAACTTCTCTATCGACACGCAGTTCTATCCGCTTGGTTCGTGCACGATGAAATACAATCCTCGGGCCTGCAATGCGCTTGCGCTACTGCCCGAATTTGCGGGCCGCCATCCGCTGGCGCCGGTAAGTCACGGTCAGGGCTTTCTTTCCTGCATGTACGAGCTTCAGGAGATGCTCAAACACGTGACCGGCATGCAGGGCGTCTCCCTGACGCCGATGGCGGGTGCCCAGGGTGAACTGGCCGGTGTAGCCATGATCAAGGCGTACCATGATGCGCGCGGTCACACCGAGCGCAACGAGATCATTGTTCCCGACGCGGCGCACGGCACGAATCCAGCGACTGCAACCATGTGTGGTTGCGTCGTCAAAGAGATCCCGACGGGGCCGGATGGTGACGTCGACATGGCGGCACTGGAAGCAGTTCTCGGCCCGAATACGGCGGGTATCATGCTGACGAATCCGTCGACGCTCGGAGTATTCGAACGGCACATCAAGGATATCGCGGACATGGTCCACGACGCGGGTGGACTGCTTTACTACGATGGTGCCAACCTCAACGCAATTCTTGGCAAGGTTCGTCCGGGCGACATGGACTTCGATGTCATTCACATGAACCTGCACAAGACGTTCTCGACACCGCACGGCGGCGGAGGGCCGGGTTCCGGCGCTGTCGGCGTCAACACGCGGCTGCTCCCCTATCTGCCGATCCCGGTGGTGAAGAAAACAGAGGTCGATGGCGCAGCCGTCTTCGACTGGGCCGCCGAAGAGGATATTCCCGAGACGATCGGTCGGTTATCCGGATTTATGGGTAATGCTGGTGTGCTGCTGCGGGCCTACGTCTACATGCGCATGCTTGGTCGCGACGGGATGGAACGAGTGGCTGAATATGCCACGCTGAATGCGAATTACCTGATGGCGAAGTTACGTGATGCGGGGTTCGAACTCGCATTTCCGGAGCGGCGGGCTAGCCACGAGTTCATCGTCACGCTCAAGCACGAGGCGAAGGAGATGCATCTGACAGCCATGGATGTCGCCAAAGCCCTGCTTGACCGCAATTTTCATGCTCCGACGACGTATTTCCCGCTGCTGGTGCCCGAGTGCCTGCTTATCGAGCCGACTGAAACGGAGAGCAAGGAGACGCTCGACAATTTCGTCGCCGCGATGATCGGCATCGTGAAAGCGGCGCGCGAAGATGGTGTGGATTACAAGGAGGCGCCCTACAAGATGCCGGTCCGTCGCCTTGACGACGTCAAGGCTGCCCGCGAACTGGATCTCAGATACGATCCCGAGTAGCAGGTCCGCTCCAGCATGTGACTCATGCAGTCGCTTAGCGCCCGTGATTCTGCTGAAATAGGAACCCATGAAGGCCGAAAATAGGCGGCGGACACCATAATTCTCAGGACCTTCCGAGCGGTCTTGTGGTCGAACAGAGAAGAATTTTGGTGGCCTTTGCCTTTATTCCAGTCAGATTGCCTGGGAAAAGGTAACTGGTACCTTTTTTGTAGCTGCTCCAACCAATCAGGAATTGTATGAAATACCGCAGGACTCTGGCGGCAATAGCCGCCCTCGCGCTATATCTCCCGGCAATTGCTGCCGAAGAAACGGCCTGGACCGATACGCTGGATCGAATTTCATCCGGTGTTGTTTCGATTCGCGTAGATAGCACGCGGGCATTCGATACGGAATGGAATGCTTCTAGCCAGGCGACGGGGTTCGTCGTCGATGCGGAACGTGGCCTGATCCTTACAAATCGCCACGTGGTGACTCCTGGACCGGTTATCGCAGAAGCCATCTTTCGAAATAACGAAGAGGTGCGGCTGACGCCGGTTTATCGCGATCCCGTGCACGACTTCGGTTTCTTTCGCTTTAACCCTGAAGATCTGCGCTACATCGAGCCCGTTGAGCTGCCGCTAAACGCCGAAGCTGCAGGTATCGGCAAGGAAATCCGGGTTATCGGAAACGATGCGGGCGAGCAACTGTCTATCCTCGCCGGAACAATCGCGCGACTGGACCGCAAAGCGCCTGAATATGGGCGCGGTAAGTACAACGATTTCAATACATTTTACCTGCAGGCCGCGTCGGGCACGTCCGGCGGATCCTCTGGTTCACCGGTCGTAAACATAGACGGCGAGGTTGTTGCCCTGAACGCGGGCGCCAACAACTCCGCGGCAAGCAGCTTCTTCTTGCCACTCGATCGCATCGAGCGAGCGCTGCGCGAGTTGCAGAAAGATATGCCGGTAACTCGCGGTACCTTGCAGACTACGTTCCGCAGCGAGCCTTATGATGAGCTGCGCCGCCTGGGATTGACCGATGAGTCCGAGCGAATGGCGCGTGAGGCATTCCCTAAACAAACCGGCATGCTCACAGTCGCGCAGGTCATCCCGGGATCTGTCGCTTCCGAACTACTTGCTCCGGGCGACATACTGATTCGTATAAACGGCGACCTGATCACGCAATTCGTGCCGCTGGCGGCCATCCTCGACAGCCATGTCGGCAAGGAAATCGAAGTTCAGGTGGAGCGAGGGGGCAAACGTATTGATGCCAGTGTGCGTGTCGATGACCTGCATTCGATAACGCCCGATGAGTATCTTGAGTTTGGCGACGGCATCGTGAATCAGCTTTCGTATCAGCAAGCCCGTCATTACAACCGCGAGCCTGAAGGTGTGTATGTGGCGAACCCGGGATACCTGTTGTCACGCGCGGCAATTCCACGCGGCGCCGTTATCGTCGAGATGGATGGCGAAGCGATACAAACACTCGATGATTTTGAGTCGGCACTGGGAGAGCTGGCAGATGGTCAACGGGCTTTGGTGCGTTACGTAACCATGGAGAACCCCCAGAATTCGGTTGTCCGTCTGCTCGAGATGGACCGTGTCTGGTTCCCGTCGAAAAGATGCTCTCGCGATGATGCGCTCGGTATTTGGCCCTGCCGCGATCTTGCCGATGGCCCGGAACGAGAGGTTCAGGAAAAGGGTGAAACGCGCCTGACGAAATATCGTGACCCGATTGTGCAGTCGATTGCACCGTCACTCGTTGTCGTTACCTTCGATTTGCCTTACACGTTGTCGGGTGTGGCTGAGCGTCATTACTATGGTACGGGTCTTATTGTCGACAAGGAGCGCGGTTACGTGCTCGTTGATCGTAATACGGTACCAATCGGCATCGGTGACGTGTCGATCACTTTCGCAGGCTCGCTGGAAGTAGAGGGTAAGGTCGAGCAACTACACCCATTGCATAACTACGCAATCGTATCCTACGACCCGGGCAGCATTGGCGACACGCCTGTGCAGCAAGCGCGATTCAACACAAAAGCACTGCGGCCCGGGGATGACGTCTGGGTCGTCGGGATCAAGGGCGACCATCAGCTTCTGCATCAGCAAAGTACAGTGTCGTCGGTCGAACCGCTGATGTTGCCGTTGTCACGCACTCTGCGTTTTCGCGACTCGAATATTGAAGGAATTTCGCTCGTCAATGCACCGAACGAGGTCGACGGCGTGCTCGTCAATAAGCGCGGCGAGGTGCTTGCAACGTGGTCAAGTTTTGCAGTGCAGTCTGGTGAAGATTCAGCGCAATTCAATCGCGGCATCGGCTCCGAAGTCGCGAAGCAGTTCGTCGAAATCTTGCGGGATGGCAAGCCGTTCTACTCACTTGAGGCAGAGTTCGTCTATGCGCCATTGTTTGCCGCGCGCAAGATGGGTATTGACGAGGGGTGGGTCAAGCGTCTCGAGGAGAATAATCCGGTACGCAGAAGGGCGCTGAGCGTAACGCGCCTTGTTGCGGGGACGCCGGCAGCAAAACTCCTCAAGAATGGTGACATGGTATTGGCCATTGATGGCGAAGTAGTAACGTCATTCCGCGAATTGGAGCACGCCGTACAGAAGCCGGAAGTGACTGTCACCGTCTGGCGAAACGGCGACGTAAAAGAGATCCCGATTCAGACGGCGGCGCTGGATGGCAGAGGTATTGATCGGGCTATTTCCTGGGCAGGTGCGCTGATCCAGAATCCTCACCGCGCCATGGCCGCGCAACGAGGTGTCTCGACCAATGGCGTTTACATCGCGTATTTCAGTTATGGCTCGCCCGCGACGCGCTATGGCCTTTGGGCCGGTCGCCGCGTGGTCGAGGTAAACGAGAAGCCAACTCCTGACCTGGAGGCATTCGTCGATGCTGTGAAGGACATCGGCCATCGCGAGTCGGTTCGGTTGAAGACAAAGACGTGGAATGGAACGACTGAGGTTATTACACTGAAGCTCGACACTCAGTATTGGCCGGCGTACGAAATTCGGCGCACCGATGATGGGTGGAAACGGAAAAATCTTGGTTCGTAGATGTCACACTTGCTGGCAGGCATTGTTGCTTGTCGCGGCCGTGTTGTCATGCGGTGCAACGTATCATGGGCAAGCGGGTAGATTCGTTGCCGGTCGCAGTCCGCGGGCCGGATGGTTCCCGAGTGACGCTGTATCCGTGAGGAATCGATAATAAAAACAAAGGAGGGCTTCGATGGCTATGGATATCGATCAGTTGATTGCTGACTGTGCGGCTGCTGTCACAGACTCGTCGCCGACCAAAGCGGTTCGGGAAACTCTGGCACGCGCGGTCTCGGATCGTGCGGGACTTATTCAGGCACTCGGCGAACCGAAGCAGGGGGGGATTCAGCGTCTCCATGTATCCGATTATCTGACGGTCCTGAACGTCATTTGGCCACCGCGCATGACGTTGATGCCGCATAACCACAACATGTGGGCAACCATCGGAGTCTATGGTGGGCGCGAGGACAATATTTTCTGGCGCAGGCTTCCCGGCGACAGTCGGGGCCGAATTGAAGCGGCGGGCGCAAAATCTCTGGGGCCGGCGGATGTGCGTCCACTCGGCCGGGATATCATTCATTCGGTGACTAATCCAACAGCCAAACTGACGGGCGCGCTGCATGTCTATGGCGGTGATTTCTTCAGCACGGAGCGCAGCGAATGGGACCCGGAAAATCTTGAAGAGCGGCCCTACGATATCGACAGAAACGTAAAGTACTTCGAAGAGGCCAACAAGGGTCTCGGCTAGGGTTCGCCGCTTTCCACGAGCTGTGCCGCCAGGGCCTCCCACGTCGTGACGGGCATTTCACAGTGCGTGCCCAGGCAACGGTACGCGACGGTTTCACCATCCATTGCTTTGCGGTCCGCCAACGCGCCAGGTAACCCGGTCTCGTCTTCGGGAATGGCAAATACCAGGCGACGCGGGGCGTAGACCTTTGCCACTGAGTCACGCCAGCGGCTGATTTCGTCGTTAGCACCACGAATCACGATGATTTCCGGGTGCTCGAGATACTCCTCAAGCGCGGTCAGAAGGCTGACATGACCGTGCGGAACTTCTGAAATTCCACGCCACGCGGTCCGTAAAGTCCGCTCGGCTGCATCGAGGTACGTGGTTTCGCCGAGAAGGAAACCAAGCCGCTGGAGGGCGAACGCTGCAATGCCATTCCCCGATGGTACCGCTTCATCTGCGAGCGGTTTTGAACGGTGAATAAGCTGCTCGTGATCATTTGCAGTAAACCAGAAACCGCCATTTTCCTTGTCTTCGAAGTGCTCCAGCAAAAGTTGGGCGAGATGCTGCGCAAATGCGAGGTGCTCTGTATTCCAGCGTGCCTGCAGTAATTCAAGCAGAGCGTCGAGCAGGAAGGCATGATCGTCGAGATACGCGGCGAAGCGTGCTCTGCCGTCCTTGTAACTGGCCAGCAAGCGGTCATCCTGCATGAGATTATTCCGCAGGAAGTCGACGGCATCGGCCGCCGCGTCCACGAGGTCAGGACGTTCGAGCGCGCGTCCGGCAATTGC
>CALDZH010000027.1 GCA_937944275.1 uncultured Woeseiaceae bacterium | reverse complement strand
GTACTGATGGCCATATCCGGAATCAAGCCCCATTTCGACTCCATGACCGAAAACCGGGTGTTCATCTCCGCGTACCGCAAGTCAGCACCCATCGCAATCTGAAATCCGCCGCCGAAAGTAACGCCCCGAAGCGCACAGATAACCGGTACATCAAGGTCGCGCCAGGCATAGGCGGCGCGCTGCGCGAGATTTGCCGGTGAACCTTTCACGGGTGCGAGCAATGTTCTGGCTACTTGCTCGCCGCCGCCCTGCAGAACACTGATATCGATGCCAGCGCAGAAGTTCTCACCGGCGCCATGCAACACAACAGCCCGGACCGACGATTCCTCTGCGAGAGTCTGCGCCGCCTGATCGAGCGCGTGAAACATCTCGACGTCCAATGCGTTGAATTTATCGGGCCGGTTGAGCATGACCTCGGCAACGTGGTCGTTGACAGTAATTTCAACACGGTCGCTCACAGCATTTCTCCCATTATCAATCTACCAATGTGCACTTGCCGTTGCGCAATACCACGGCTTCACGTTCCTTGACGCTGCAAACAAACGACACAACGTTGCCTTCCTGCCACATGTCTGTCGTTATCGTGTCACCTGGTAGCACCGGCGTCGAGAAACGCGCATCGAATTCGCGAACGAGCGTGTAGTCATAATCGCAAATGGTCTGCAATACAGCCTTGCAGGCAACACCGAATGTGCACAAGCCATGCAGGATCGGGCGGTCGAAGCCGACAGCCCTGGCCGCAGCCGGGTCTGCGTGTAGAGGGTTCCTGTCGCCGGTAAGTCGATACAGTAACGCCTGATCCTGTCGCGTCGTGATGTCGCAAGACAGGTCGGGTTCTCTACGGGGCGGACGATACGGCGGAATACCTTTGCCTTTCGGCCCACCGAAACCACCGTCGCCGCGCGCCACAATCGTGCAGCCCATCGTGAACAGGACCGTGTCATCGCTCGCGAGGCGCCCTTCCGCTTCGAGCAAAATAAGAGCACCAAGCTTCGGCCCGCGATCGAAGGCATCGACGACACGCTTGTTGATCAGGAGATCCGCCGCCGCCGGCAACGGGCGATAAAGGCGCATGCGTTGTTCCGAATGAAGAATCTGGCTGTAATCCCATCCCAGCCCGACCGGGAACATCTCCGGAACAAGAACTGTTGCCAGTGTCGGTACGGTCTTAAGCGGCTCACCCTGCTCATAGACATACGGCAACTCCCGCAGGTCAAGCGGATCATTGCCCATGCCGATACTTAGCGCGTAAAGCATTGTGTCAGCGTCGGTGTAGCTAAAAGGAAGGTCTGTCTGGACCGTTGACATCAACTCGTCGTAGTTAAGAGCCATTATTCACCCAAGTTTGGCGGCGTAGTGCCAGCCCAAGTCTGCCAGCGGTTTTACCGCTTTGACAGCCTGCGATGCATGAGCACTCGCCGCGGTGCCGTCCCTGACGCGCCCGGCGATACCCTGCAGGATCGCCGCCAGGCGGAAGAAATTGAAAGCAGAGTAGAAGTTTCGGTCTGCTATCCCGTCGTCACGGCCCGTGCGCTCGCAGTAACGGGCTACGTACGCGTCCTCATCCGGAATACCGAGATCTGCGATAGGCTTGCCGGCCAGACCGACAGAACCGATGCCGATCTCGGGCATTTCCCACGCCATCAGGTGATAGGTGAAATCGGCCAGCGGGTGCCCGATGGTCGACAGTTCCCAATCGAGAACTGCGATGACGCGTGGTTCAGTCGGGTGCAGGATCATGTTGTCGAGGCGGTAATCGCCATGCACAATACTGACCGAATCATCTGCGGGAATATTCGCCGGCAGCCACTCGATCAGCCGGTTCATCGAGGCTAATTTGCCCGTCTCCGACGCGCGATATTGCTTGCTCCAACGCGAAATCTGGCGCTCAAAGTAGTTCCCGGGAACGCCAAAATCATCGAGACCTATCGCGTGAAAGTCTGTCGTATGAAGCGTGGCGATCGTCTCGTTGACGTTATCGTAGATCGCGGCCCGCTCCTCCCGGTCGAGTCCCGGCAGATCGAGCTCCCAGAAGATCCGGCCATCAACGCACTCCATGACGTAAAACGTCGTGCCAATGATTTCGTCTTCTTCACACAGCACGTATGGCCGCGGCACCGGGAAACCGGACGCATATAACGCGCTGATAACGCGAAACTCTCGATCAACAGCATGCGCCGACTTGAGGAGCTTCCCCGGGGGCTTGCGGCGCAGCACGTAGCGGCATGACTGGGTTTCGAGCAGGTAGGTGGGATTCGACTGGCCACCCTTGAACTCCGAAACCGTCATCGGGCCGTGGAAACTTTCTACGTGCGAGGACAGGTAGTCTTCGAGTTGCCGCTCATCGAAGCGATGTGCCTCACGCACATTACGCGTACCGGTGTTCTGCTCTTGTCGTGCGCTCATGGGCGCAGAGTGTACCGTTACATGCGGAAAATGCCGAACGGCACTTCGTCAGGTTGGGTGTGATTCATTGCGGCGGACAAGCCATGCGCGAGGACGGTCCGGGTTTGCAACGGATCGATGACGCCATCGTCCCATAGACGGCCACTCGCGTAATACGGGCTGCCCTGAGTCTCGTACTGCGCCCGGATCATGTCCTCGTAACCGGCCTTCTCATTCTCGGGCCACACTTCGCCCTGCAACTTCAGCCCGTCCTCCTTGACCGTCGAGAGCACTAGTGCGGCCTGGTCACCGCCCATCACGGAGATACGGGCGTTCGGCCACATCCACATCATGCGCGGGCTATATGCGCGGCCACACATCGCATAGTTACCGGCACCGAATGAACCACCGATCACAACAGTAAACTTTGGCACATTGGCAGTCGCCACTGCATTGACCATCTTGGCCCCGTCTTTGGCGATACCGGCCTGCTCGACGCGCTTGCCCACCATGAATCCCGTGATGTTTTGCAGGAAGACCAGCGGGACGCGACGTCGATTGCAGAGTTGCACGAAGTGCGCGCCCTTCTGTGCCGACTCGGGAAACAGGATGCCGTTGTTCGCCACGATGCCGACCGGATAACCGTCGATATGCGCGAATCCGCAGACGAGCGTCGCACCGTAAAGCTTTTTGAATTCGTGAAAGTCAGAGCCATCGACGATGCGCGCGATGACTTCGCGAATATCATATGGAAATCGAAACTCGCGCGACACGATGCCGTAGATATCTTCAGCCTCGTACTTCGGGTCAACGGGATCACGACGCAAAGCGCTGTTATCCCGCCGGAAGTTCAGGTTTGCGACGATGTCACGCGCGATGGAGAGTGCGTGCTTGTCATCGTCAGCCAGATGATCGGTCACCCCGGAAATCCTCGAGTGGACACTGCCACCACCTAGCGTTTCCGCATCGACAATTTCGCCTGTCGCCGCTTTCACGAGTGGCGGACCACCCAGGAAAATCGTGCCCTGGTTACGAACGATAATCGACTCATCACACATCGCGGGCACGTACGCTCCGCCTGCCGTGCAGGACCCCATGACCACAGCGATCTGCGGGATGCCCTTGCCCGACAACCGCGCCTGGTTGTAGAAAATTCGGCCGAAATGATCGCGGTCTGGAAAAACCTCATCCTGGCGCGGCAGGAACGCACCACCTGAGTCGACCAGGTAGATACAGGGCAGGTAGTTCTCTTCCGCGATTTCCTGTGCTCGCAGGTGCTTCTTGACGGTCAGCGGGTAGTACGTTCCGCCTTTCACGGTTGCGTCATTGGCAACTATCATGCACTCCGTGCCATGAATGCGGCCGATGCCGGTGACGATACCGGCACTTGGCACGTCATCGCTGTACACCTGCCATGCGGCCTGGCGGCCGATTTCGAGGAAGTGCGCGCCCTCGTCCAGTAACCCCCTGATGCGCTCCCGCGCGAGCAGCTTGCCCCGCTGCAGGTGTTTTTCGCGCGACCGCTCCGGACCGCCCTGCATTACATAGTCGTCAATTTCCCGCAGATTCTTGGCAAGAGCTTCATGAGCTTCTTTGTTCTTCTCGAAGTCGTCGGATGAGCGATCGACCTTGGTTTGGATTACTGGCATCAGTTTCGATTACTTTGTCGCGTTGAAAAGTTCACGACCGATGAGCATACGGCGAATTTCGCTCGTGCCCGCACCTATCTCATAGAGCTTGGCATCGCGCCACAGCCGCCCGGCCGGATATTCATTGATGTAACCATTGCCGCCAAGCGCCCGGATCGCCTCCCCAGCCATCCAGGTTGCTTTCTCGGCAGCCACGAGGATACATCCAGCAGCATCAAAGCGGGTAGTCAGGCCGCGATCACATGCCTGCGCCACCGCATAAACATAGGCTCGGCACGAGTTCATGGCCGTGTACATATCGGCAATCTTGCCTTGCATAAGCTGAAATTCGCCGATCGACTGGCCAAACTGCTTGCGGTCGTGGATATACGGCATGACGAGGTCCATGCATGCAGCCATGATGCCAAGCGATCCGCCAGCAAGAACCACGCGTTCGTAATCAAGCCCGCTCATCAGAATCGCGGCGCCCTTGCCCTCTTCCGCCATCAGGTTTTCGGCTGGAATACGACAATCTTCGAGCAGAACCTCGCTTGTGTCCGAGCCACGCATGCCGAGCTTGTCGAGCTTTTGCGGCGTAGAAAAACCGGGCGTGCCACGTTCGACCAGGAATGCACTCACGCCCTTCGTGCCAGCGCCTGGATCGGTCTTCGCGTAGATGATCATGACGTCAGCCCCTGGCGCATTCGTGATCCACATCTTCGAACCGTTCAGGATGTACTCATCGCCATCGCGAACGGCGATTGTGCGCATGCCCATAACGTCTGAGCCGGCGCCGGCCTCGCTCATTGCCAGCGCGCCCAGGTATTCACCGGAGACGAGCTTGGGAAGGTACTTCTGTTTCTGCTCCCCGGTGCCCCAGTGACGCAACTGGTTCACGCAGAGATTTGAATGCGCTCCGTAGGAGAGCCCAACCGATCCGGATGCACGACTGATTTCTTCCATTGCGATCACGTGCGCGAGATAGCCAAGTTCAGAGCCACCGTACTTGCCTTCGACGGTGATACCTAGCAGGCCCAGCTCACCGAGCTCAGTCCAAAGCTCGCGCGGAAACAAGTTTTTCTCGTCGATCTCTGCTGCACGTGGTGCTATGCGGTCGGCAGCAAAACTCCGCACCGTATCTCGCAAAAGATCGAGATCCTCTCCGTGACCAAAATCGAATTCGAACATGGGTAAACGGCCTTACAGGTAGCAAACACACAGATGTTCATTGTCCGGGCTCGCTCTGAAGCTTTGAATACCTGTTGCGAGGTAGCACCCCTCCCTGAAGTTGCCGCCAGATTGGCCCAGTCCCTGTCAATTCGTCACATTCGGTTGGATCTCCTGACCACCCGAGAGATTCTCGATAAACAGCGAGAACAGTTCGTACTGCGAGGTAATACCGAGTTTTGCAAACAGGTTGCGTTTGTGAACCATCACCGTACCCGGCGCAATATTCAGTTCACGAGCAACTGACTTTGTCGAGTGGCCGCGCAGCAACAGGCGCGTAATCTCGCGCTCGCGCTTTGTAAGTACATCGGCACCGAAATTCTCGTAGCACTCGGTTAATCGCTGGTGAATACCCTTGTTTGGTTCGCTGCGCTTGTTGCCCTGCTGCCAAAGTTCCCACGTGCGCCGCATCGCGGCGCAGATGACGGGCTCGACCAGTGCAAGGCGCGCAAGTTCGGCTTTTGAGAACATCTTTCGCCGGCGCCCCACGACGAGCACTAGTGCGATCCCGTCCTCTACAGTGACAAGAAAATCCATCTCATCCTTGAGGTGAGTCCGGTCGCAGTACTGTTTGTAATATTCGCTGGAGTGGAAGCGATCCGGCGTAGCATCGCGAAAGCGGCACATCGAAGGCTTATCCCGCCGGAGCGCAAGCTGATATAGCGGATCGAGAAGGTAAGGTCCGGCCAGGTAGCGGTGGAGATAATGTTTCTCCCGTTTGGGACCGAGGTTGTGATGTAACACTTCGGGTGTCGCATCGGCATGAAAGGCCAACAGGCTCGCCCCGTCGTGCGAAACGACCTGGTCTATGGCAGCGATCAGAGCGCCGGCAATAGCCTGATCGTCATCGGCGGCCACTAAGTCGCCAATCGTTGCATGCCAGGCAGGGTCTTCGAATCGCGAGAGTGCCATAGTCAGGGTTGATACAACGCTGCAGTTGAGCCCGACGACAACTCGGCGTTGCTGCCCCACCCGACAACGGTCTTGTAGAAATCGCGTATGCCGCCAGCGTCATCGACAGTCATGTCGATCCAGCCAATTTTACCTACCCGGGAGTTATCGGACATTGGTGTCTCGCTCGTCGTTGTTCGAAGTCTAGAATGAGGTAAGAAACGATGCAGCGTTACCGCCAATCGGACCGCGGCCCGTCTGCGCTGTCCTGAGGTAGGCATCGCCCTTCGGGTAATCCTCGGGCTGAGAGTTATAGATTCTCTGCACGCGATTCCGATGGTAAAGCTTCAGTTGCGCGCCAAACGGTATGACACGAGACGGATCATTGCCGGTCAATACGCGATGCAGCTCCGGCAGACGATAAAACGGCATGTTCATGTCCTTGTGATGTGCGTTGTGGTAGCCGAAATTGAGGACCAGCCAGTTCAGCCTGGGAAAACGCAGACTGATGGGATTACTGAAGGTATGCCTTTGCTCCCATTCAGTATCACCTTTGTGTGGCGGCTTCACGTATTCGAACAGGGTCGTGTTGTAGCCGTAGTCATGCTGCACGCTGTCCATGAAGCGCAGCACATGCATCATGATCAGGTAAGCAACCACATACAGCAACGCCACCTTCGGCACGACTATTAGTAGCGCAACGAAAATACCGCCACGGACCAGGATAACGGCCACATTGCGTATCCTTTGCTCGCGGCGTTGCGGAATGACGAACGATGTCAGCACCATGACGCCGTGCATGATCAGGTCGTGCGCCGGAATATAGAACCACTCAAGCACGCGCGTAACTCTCGTGAGGAACGGGTGCCTCTCAAAAAAACCGTCGTAGTCGAACCAGACGACATCGTCATTATCGACATGGTGCCGAAAATGCTTGTAGCGCATGTCCTCGTACGTTCCGTAAGCAGCGCCGCAAAGCCAGCTCATGAAGCGTCCCAGATAGGCATTATGACGACTATGGTTGAAGACCATGTTGTGGCCACATTCGTGGATCATGTATGCCGCGATGATCATGCCGTGCGCCAACAACACCGTCGCCAGGACACTCACAACCCACGACATCGAAAACAGGCCGGCAAACCCGACAATGTAGGCCGCAACAGCATAGGCAGTCGCGAGGCCATAGTACCGGAATCCGAGGGGGTCTTTTATCAGGCTCTTTGCTAGCATACGCACCATTGTATTCCGCTTTGGAGATCCACCGAATGAAGCTCGTGACCGCCATTGTAAAACCCTTTCGCCTCGATGACGTGCGCAATGCGCTCGGCGAAGTCGGTATCCAAGGCATGACCGTCAGCGAAGTCAAAGGTTTCGGTCGTCAACGCGGCCATACCGAACTCTATCGTGGTGCCGAGTATGTCGTTGATTTTCTTCCCAAAGCCAAAATTGAAGTAGCCGTTCCCGATGACCTCGTCGAGCGTGTTATCGAGGCCATCGTCGACGCGGCAAAGACCGGCAAAGTAGGCGACGGCAAGATCTTCGTAACGACAATCGATCAGGCATGGCGCATTCGCACAGGTGAAACCGGCGACAGCGCCCTCTGATCTATCATATCAGGGCCGCCTGAAAAACACGCCAGATCGCGCGTCCCAACATGAACCATAGTGCCAGGGCCGCTGCACTGTAAGCCATGAATCGCGCCATCACGATATTCACGGTGCAATGAATCGCACTGTGAATAACCCGAAACAGCAAAAACAGCCAGGCCGCGAAAACATCGGCGCTTTCCACGGTAGCGGTCACGTACAGATACAGGCACAGCGCGTAGAAAAGCACAGGTAGTTCGAACAGATTCTTGAAGTTGTTCGACGGGTAACTGATCTCCTCGGGTAAATAGCCCGCAGCTTTGTCCGGCGTCGTATACGCCTGCGCCGGCTTACCCGCCTTGCGCATTGCCGGCAGTCGCCTCGCGTACAGCACAAACCATACGACGGCAGTCAGCACCATCATGCCCAGCATCGGCAAGAGAATCTGTTCGTTTCTCATAAGTCTTCCTCCAGCATGCAGAACGCTTTCAGCTTGTTGCCATCCAGACCGCGGAAATTCGCTGCTTCTTCGTACTTGCTCGTTCCGAGGGTAACGTATCCGATCATAACGGCCTACTTCTTCTATACTTCTGCAAGCGCGTCCCGCCAGACCTTCAGCTTACCCGAGAACGGCATGGACGCATAAGCCGGACTTGTGGACGGTAGCGCAACAAAACGCACGTCGTGGTTCTCGACTTCCGGCTCAACAAAACGCACGAAGAGCTGCTCCGCCTTCTTGCCATTGAACGCGACTGTCCGGATATTCGGGTGCGCGGAAAAAAAACCGGCGAAGTCATTCACCGCGGCGCTGGCTATTTGAATATCCGCGTCCATACTGCCCGGCCGAACCGAACTACGAAGTACATCCCATAGAGCAATACCGCTTGCGCGAAGCTGGGCACAACGTGTCGCATAGTCACCTTCAATGCCGAACAACTCACGCATAATGCGCCAGAACACATTCTGCGGGTGGGCGTAGTACTGTTGTTCCGCGATCGAGCGAGCGCCTGGCAGACTGCCGAGAATAAGTGATCGCGCATCGGCGCGCGCCACTGCAGGGAACCCCTCGGATCTTTCCATCAGGGCTGCATGTTCAGAATTCGACGGGCAAGCATCTCCATGTCACCGGCATCGCGCCGATGCATGACCGGATCATCAGCAGTGATGTTCATTCCTCGAACGGTCTTCCTAACCAGCGTGCCCGAGTCATTAAAATCGAAGTCAACAATATTCAGACAACAGGTCGCCTGATCGAGCAGGCCGAATGCGTGCAACCCAACGCCCGTTGCCCAGCCCAGTACCGCCGCATTAGTTCCGCCATGGGCGAATACAGCGAGGTTGTGCCAGGATTCGTCGACGAGTAATGCTTCCATCGCTACGCTGATACGTTTATAGAAATCGTGATAACGCTCACCGCCGAGAAAAGTTGCGCTCTTATCCGGCGCACGCCAGTGCGAGAATGCAACATCGGCATAGACGTCATAACCGCCCGATGCTTCTCCCGAGCCGTGGCGAATTTCCTGTAACTCGGTCATTACTTCCAGCGTCAGGTCGCGTTGACCAAGAACAGCCTCTCCTGTTTGCACGGTGCGCGGAAAACCAGAGCAAATAGCCTTGTCCAGGTGCACGTCTGCAAACAGCGTGGACATCGAGGCAGCTTGCGTGCGGCCGCGCTCATTCAGATCCACCAGGTCGGGATCTGCCACCCAGTCTCCATTCGCGTCGATATAGTCCACTGCACCGTGCCTGAACAGATACAGGCGACGCCGGCTGGCACCATCAATTGCTTTGCGCATCGACTATTCCCTGAACAGGCTCTCGACCATTTGCGTTAGTAGCCCTTGTCCGGATCAACAACGTTCAGCAACGCATCACCTGCCAGGTAGCGTCGAATGTTCTCTTTAACAAGCACCCTGTAACGAACTAGATCGCTGCCCTGAGCCGATATATGCGGCGTGATAATCACATTGGCCTCACGCCACAGCGGATGCTCCGCCGGCAGCGGCTCCGGATCAGTAACGTCCAGACCTGCGCCGGCAAGACGACCCGACTGCAGCGCGGCATGCAGCGCATCGGTATCAACGGTGGCCCCACGCCCGACATTAATAAAGAAGGGAGCACTCTTTTGACCGGCAACTGCAAAGAATTCCTCACCCAGCAAGCCTTGTGTCGCCGGCGTCAACGGCAGGGCGTTTACGATAACGTCAGCATCTTTCGCCAACGCAATCATCTCATCGGCAAGGCCGACGTAGTCGACGAAATCCGGGCCCTCACGCGAACTGTTCCGGGTAGCGACGACCCGCATACCCAGCGCCGCACCCCGTCTCGCGATTTCGGTGCCAATTCCGCCAAGCCCGAGCACCAGCATGGTCTTTCCCGAAACGGTGGTCATTCCTTCGGTGAACGGAGCACCCTGCTTCCAGTCCCCCTGGGCCTTTCCATCTATGAATTCCGGCAGCTTTCTCGCAAGCGCCAGCATCATCGCAATGGCGTGCTCGGCAATAACCGGGGAGGACATTTTCTGCATGTTTGTCAGCGTCACGGTGCCATTCGACAACTTCTTTGCAGGGAAACAGTGTTCAGCGCCGGCAGAAAAAATCTGTACCCAGCTGACATACGGTGCGGCTGCGAGGAGCTCAGGATTACAATAGCCAATAATGGCGCCAGCATCCGCGGCATTGGCCAGCGCCTCATCCAGCGAGCCGACGACAACGACATTGAGGTTATTGAATTCGGGAAGATCGAGGCCGACGTCCCGAATCACGATGCCGCGATTTGCATTCCAGACGTCATTATCGCGCATCGCCGCCGATCCTTCGCGAACGCCGGTATCTTCAATGAGATTGTCGATCGTGTATTCAGCCGACGAAATATGCGGCGTGAACGCCAGGCAAACCGAAACCACGGCAGAAAAGGCGATGCCTCGAAGTGTTTTCATTGTGATGCCTCCCGGATGTGCGTTATCGCGGCACCCGCCCATTATGGGCGAATTCCGGGGGAATCGAAACGGAGACTCAGGCCGGGAAGAAATCTATAGGCTTGGTCGTGGTGATAGCCTCTACGTCCCGGGCTTCGAAGCGGAACAATTTGATTCGCTGAACGAGCTTCCGCTCGAGCTCTTCATCACCGAGTTCGCTCGACACCACTTCACACATCGTGACCTGTCCATCCGGTGCGATTGTCAGGCGCAGTACCAACTTGCCTTCGAGCGAAGGATCCTGCCGGAGTGCACGATTGTAGAGCGCGAAAATTGCACCCTTGTTCTTGTCAAAAACGAGCTCGATCTCTTCACGCGATCGCGATCCCTTGCCACTCGAACCAGAACGGCTCGCACCGCCACCAGCCTGGCCGATGCCGGCAACCGGGCTCGCGACTTTCGTTGTATTACGTCCAGCTATTCCTGTGCCGCCCGTATTGCGGCTCATGCTCGCTGTATTGATACCACCGGATGCCGTACCCACTTTCGACGTGATCATCGAGCGTTCATTGCGCTTTGCCTCACTTACCGCGGCGGACAGAGGCTGGGCATCAGCAACCTGCAACTCCCTGTCGACGAGATCTGCAAGGTCCTCCGCAAATGGCATCAGAGCTGCCTGCGCCTCCTCACGAGCCTGCTCCTGTCGGTCCACGACCGGTTCAGGTGGACGTTCCGGCTCCGGCTCAGGTTCCTTTTCAACGACCTGTTCAGGTTCGGGCTCGTCAAGCTCGGGCTCGGGCTCTTCTTCCCTGACCGGAGGCGGGGGCGGTGGCAAAGGCTTCTCTTCAAGCAGCAACTGGGCAATTCGCGGCGGAATCTCCTCTACGTCAAACGGTTCCTGTTCAGGTACAGGGATAAACGGCCAGACAGCGCTTAGCAGGATACAGATCAGGAAAACGATTCCCAGCAGACGCTGGAATTTCCTTTCCTGGTCCTTGCCTGCCGTCCATGGCAGTTCATATTCTCTGTAAAACGGTAGGTCCAATTCCGTGACTCCTGGTCTCTTCGCCGTTGCCTACAGCGATGCCTGAAGATCGTCCAGCATGTCTGAACTCTTCTGTATTACCGCCAGTGAAATTTGCCCGTAATCCGATGCCGTGCAGGTCGCCATGACTTTCTTCAGCAGGCGGTACGGAATGTCCTTGTCGCCCATAATCGTGACTTCCCGCCCTGCAATGTCACCTTTGGCGGCGCGGCGCAATACCCGGTCGTTCTGCGACAGAAGGGCTTCCCGCAGACCGGGGATGTCATTGCCCTGCGTCGCCATAACTTCTTCTATATTCGCAACAGGTGTTCCCTGTACCAGGATCTCCGTTCGGCCGATCAGGATCGTGACGGTCTCTTCGGGTTTTTTCTCTGCAATAGACTCCGGCAGCTTCATATCCTTGGCATTCGGCAGAGTCTGCACATCCGAGGAATTAACCAGCAGGAAGAAAACGAGAATCGTGAAAATATCCATGAGCGATACGAGATTGAGCGTACCTTTACCCATGTTGCGCTTGTGGTGTTTCTCCATGCGCTTGGCGCGAGCGGACTTGGCCATTACGAACTACCTCCGTCGAGCGCCGGCGCATCACCGATGGAAATATTCGGGAACAGGTCGGACCGATCGATCACACCTTTATCCTCGTCAACTTCCTGTGCAACCCGCACGGTGTCCATGACCTGCACAAGCGTGTCGTAAGCAATGTCCTGCTCGAGGAGAATCGAGGCATCCGTTTTTGACGGATAGCGATCTTTGAGTTCAAGCAGCTTGTCCGCCAGTGCGACGTAGTCATAGCCCTCTTCGTTGTTGGGATAAATCCCCAACAGGCCCTGATTACGATCACCAACTTCAATCTTGTCCTGACGCACAATGATTTCGAGCTGGAACGTTTGATCCTGCGGTTCATCGGGCTCGCTAGAGGATCCCGGCAGATTCAATTCGAGAATCGCCAGTCGCGAGAACACCGCTGTAATCAGCAGAAACGGAACCAGAATCACCATCAGGTTCATGAATGCCGTGATGTTGAGCTCAGCCGCATCATGTCGATGATGACGGCCGCCTCGGCGGCTGCGGATCATATCTTACGCTCCGGCTGTCTTCAGCTGACGCTCGGTAACCGCGTTCAGAAACTTGACACTGGCCATCTCGAGGCTGTCCACGAGTGCATTTGTCTTGGTCTGCAGGTACGCGTGAATCAACAACAGCGGAATGGCTGCCATGAGACCAAAAGCCGTGGTGTTCATAGCAGTCGAAATAGACGCAGAAAGCATGTCTGCTTTCTCGGCAGGATTCGCCTCGGCAACCGCCGTAAACGCGGCGATCAGGCCGATAATCGTACCCAGCAGTCCCAGCAACGTCGCGATATTCGCGAGTGTCGCAATGTAATGCGTGCGCTTCTCGAGACGTGGCAAAACCTCCATGAGGCTCTCTTCCATTGCTTTCTCAATATCGTCGCGGCGACGCGCCGACTTAACGCGATACAGGCCATAGGTCAGAATCGACCCAATAGCCGCTTTCGACTTGGCCGTATGGGCAGCCGCTTCCTGAAAGTTTCCGGCCTTCAGGAAAGGCACGATTTTCTTCCACAAGGCGCGGTTACTCGCACCCGACATCGTCAGGTACGTCCAGCGCTCAATCGAGATCGCAATACCGAACCCGAATACCAGCAGGATGGGGATCATGAACGCTCCGCCTTCCTGGAAAAAACGCACTACTGTGCTCATTTGTCTGCTCCTCTAAAACAGAAGTGATGTCTCTTGCGGACTTTCGTCCGCACCTCTAAAACAGAAGTGATGTCTCTTGCGGACCCTTGTCCGCACCTCTAAAACAGATATTCCAATTAGCGCGCCGGGGCGCACTCCCACAACTATTCTTCATCGTTACCATTCAGGTCGCCGTAATACTCGACCTGGCGCAAAAACTCTTCCCTGTCGACCGGCGCCAGCACCTCGTCAAGGAGGGTATTGACAGGTCTTCCCATCAAGTCGCCCGGTTCCGATTTCTTCCAGGGCACGATGTAAAGGACCTTCGGCAACTCCTGGTTGCCCGTTATCTCAGTCCGTCCAAGTTCCATTGAATCCATGACACGGTTGCCGGTCGTCGTACGCATAACGTCCTGAGTCGCGGCCGTATCTTCCTCG
>CALDZH010000026.1 GCA_937944275.1 uncultured Woeseiaceae bacterium | reverse complement strand
GAGCACCGGCGCAAGGTGGAAGACATCATCGACCTGCTTGAACTCGCACAGTACCGTGATGAGCGAATTGCTGATCTGTCGTACGGTGCCCGCAAGAATGTCGAACTGGCACGCGCCCTGTGCGCCGAACCGACCATGCTGCTGCTCGACGAACCCGCCTCCGGGCTGAACAACGAAGAGACGGACGACGTTGGCTTCTGGCTGGAGGACATCAAGCACGATCTCGGCGTCACGCTGGTCATGGTCGAACACGACATGGGACTCGTTGGGCAGGTGGCGGACCGGGTCATGGCTGTCAATGATGGCCGGCTGCTGGCTATTGGTACGCCAGACGAGGTGCGGGAGAACGCGGAAGTACAGCAGGCCTATCTCGGCGCAACGGAAGAGGACGCGGAATGACGACGCCGCTTCTTGAGTTGCGAAATATCGAGACGTTTTATGGCCCTATCATGGCCATTCGCGGCGTCAGCCTGGAGGTCAACGAAGGGGAAATCGTCGCTGTGCTCGGTGCCAACGGCGCAGGCAAGACGACCTTGTTAAAGACGGCGACCGGTGCTCTGGATAGTCGCAAGGGGCGGGTACTGCTCGATGGCAAGGAGATCCAGAATCGCGACCCTGACTGGGTGGCGCGGCAGGGAATAGCGCATGTCCCCGAAGGGCGGGAGGTGTTTCCGTTCCTCACTGTCGAGGACAACCTGGCAATGGGCGCCTACAACCGGCACGACAAGGCCGCGGTTCACGCGGATATCGAGACGGTCTACGGCTACTTTCCTGTCCTGCGGGACCTGCGTCACAAGCCCGCGGCCTACCTGTCGGGCGGACAACAACAGATGCTGGCGATTGGCCGCGGCTTCATTGCGCGGCCTCGATTACTACTCCTCGATGAGCCGTCGCTTGGCCTGTCTCCAGCCTTGTGTACCGAGATCTTCGAGATTATCGGGCGCCTGAATCGTGAGCAGGGGCTGACCATCCTGCTGGTCGAGCAGAACGCGAATGCGGCACTGCGTGTGTCGCAACGCGGATACGTGATGGAAGTGGGCGGCATGGTCATGGATGGTCCGAGTGACCACCTGCTCGAAAGTGATGACATCAAGGAGTTCTACCTCGGCAAGAAGGAAGAGGGCGTGCGCGGGCGGCGCCGCTGGAAAAAGCGGAAGACGTGGCGATGAATGATGCGACCCTCGTCATCGACGGCTGCAGAACCCTGCCGCAGCTCTTTCTCAAGAACAGCACCAAACGCGGCTCGCGTATCGCGATGCGCGAGAAGGATTACGGCATCTGGCAGAGTTACTCATGGGATGATTATCGCGAGTACGCGATGGCCATCGCCAATGGCTTGCTCGCCTGCGGCGCGCAGCGCGGCGATATTGCGTCCATTCTCAGTGAGGACTGCAAGGAATGGCTGTTTGCGGATTACGGCACGCAGCTGGCGGGTGGCACCACGAGCGGAATTTACCCGACCTATCAGGCGCGCCAGGTCGAACATGCACTGATCGATTCGAGAACACGCTTCCTGTTTGTCGAGGACGAGGAGCAGCTCGACAAGTATCTCGAAATCGAAGGCGATCTCCCGCTCGTCGAGCGTGTCTGGGTGTTCGATTGGAAGGGCTTGCGCGACTTTGAGCACGACAAGGTTGAGCCGGTCGAGGCGCTGTACGAACTGGGTCGCAAATACGGCGCCGACAACCCGGGTCGGGTCGAGCGCATCGTTGCTGACAGTCAACCGGACGATGTGGCGGCACTCGTGTACACGTCCGGGACTACAGGCCTGCCAAAGGGTGCGATGCTGCCGCAGCGTTACGCGATGTACCAGTTTACGCTGGTCGATGACTACTACGGTGCGGGCGAGAATGATGAACTGCTGACCTACCTGCCGTTGTGCCACGTGGCGGAACGTATCTTTTCGGGATGGCTCCCAATCTACAGCAACGCGACCATCAACTTTGCCGAGAGCCCGGAGACAGTCGCGCAGGATCTCGTCGAATTATCGCCGACCTACCTGTTCGCCGTGCCGCGCGTGTGGGAGAAGTTCTACTCTCGTATCTCGACCGCCATGTCCGAGGCTACGTGGGCGGGGCGCAAGGCCTACGAACTCGCGCTGGCCGCAGGGTACCGGCGGGCCGACAAGCTGCTGGCCGGAGAAGCGCTGTCCACGTTGGACAAGCTGAAATACGAGCTTGCGGATCGGCTTGTGTTCCGCAATATCAAGAAGGTGCTCGGTCTGGATCGGGCACACACACTGTTGACCGGCGCGGCACCGATATCGGTCGCACTGCTGCGCTGGTACCTTGCGCTGGGCTTGTCGTGCCGTGAGGCCTACGGGCAGACGGAAACCGGTATCGTTACCGTGACGCGCCGTGGTGAGTTTCGACACGGGACGGTTGGCCGGGCGATGCGGGGTTCGGAAGTGCGCATCGACGAGACAACGGGCGAGATTCTCGTTCGCTCGATCGGTCAGTTTTCCGGCTACCTGAACCAACCAGAGAAGACCATCGAGACGGTCGTCGACGGTTGGATACACACAGGCGACGTCGGTGAGATGGACGACGAGGGCAACCTGAAGATCACGGACCGGCTCAAGGACATCATCATTACCGCGGGTGGCAAGAATATTACCCCGTCGGTCATTGAGAACGAGCTCAAGTTTTCGCCGTACATTGCAGATGCCGTTGTCATCGGCGATCAGCGCAAGTATCTGACCTGCCTGATCATGATCGATCAGGAGAACGTCGAACACTATGCGCAGACGCATTCTGTGCCGTTCACCGATTATCGTTCGCTGTGCGCACGCAAGGAGGTCGTCAGGTTGATTGATGGGGTCGTGGCTGAAGTGAATCAGGGCTTTTCTTCAGTCGAACAGATCAAGAGGTTCAGGTTGATTGATATATTGTTAACGGCGGAAGACGACGAACTTACACCGACGATGAAGCTGAAGCGCAGTTTTGTCAGCGACAAATACGATACCCTGATTCAAAGTATGTACGGCGGGTGACACGCATGAAGAAATTTTTGACGCTGATTTTTACAGTAACGCTGGTTGCTTGTGGGGGCGGGGACAGCGAGCCGGCAGGCGACCTGCCACGTGGTGTCACGGGCACGGCTATTACAATCGGTTCGCATAATGATCTTTCCGGTCCCCTCGCGATCTGGGGGGTCCCCATGATCAATGGCATGCGCATGCGCTTTGCTGAGCTGAATGAAGCAGGCGGCGTGCACGGGCGCAAGGTCGAGTTCCGCGTAGAAGATGCTCAGTACCAGGTTCCGTTGGCCGTGAAAGCGGTTAACAAGCTCATCAATGTTGATGAGATCTTTGCGATGCTGGGTGCGATGGGTACGCCCATGAATCATGCGACGTTTGATCGCTTGTTCGAGGCGAATGTGCCGAGCCTGTTTCCGTTGACCGCGGCGCGCTCGATGTACGAGCCCCTGCACCCGTTGAAGTTTGCGTTTAACCTCAGTTACCAGGACCAGGTACGTGGCGCGATTCGCTACATGGTGGAGAAGGAAGGATTCCAGAAAGTATGCGTGCAGGCGCCGGCGACCGATTACGGCGCTGAATCCGTCGAGGGCTACGAGGCAATCGTTGAAGAACTGGGTCTTGAGAGCGTCTATGCGGGTCGTCACAAGGGCTCGGAAACCGATTTCGTGGGGACCGCGACAAGCATCAAGAATTCGGGCTGCGAGCTGCTGTTTCTTGGTTCGTTCATCAAGGACACAATTCTTCTCTATACCGCGGTGCGGGATACCGGTTGGGAGGGCACGGTTGTCACTAACATGGTGCCGTACCTGCCGGAGATACCTGCGGCAGCGGATGGCGGAATGAACGGCATGTACGCTGTCGCGCCGTTCTATGTACCGGATTTTTCGATCGTCGAGCCTGACACCTGGGTCGGTCGCTGGCAGGCGAGCTATGAAGAGCGCTTCGGGATAGAACCGGCTGCCCAGGCGGTAATCGGATATCTCTGTGCGGACCTGACGGTCATTGCGCTGGAGCGTGCGGGCCCCGATCTTACGGTGGAGAGGCTTATCGAGGGTCTCGAAAGCATACGCACCTACCAGGACCCGTTCGGCAACCTGGAATTGTCGCTGGGGCCTGCCAAGCACGTTGCGACCAACTACCTAAACCTGTACCAGGTCCAGGACCAGCGGTGGGCAACGGTTGCCGAGAAAGTGCAGTACTAGGCGGACGTCTTAGCGCAGCGCGAGAAACTTCTGACGGTATTCTGCGGGCGGGACGTCGTACCAGGACTTGAACGCCGTGGTAAACGAACTGATGTTCGAGTAGCCAAGCAGCATGGCAATCTCGAGCGACTTGAGCCGCGCATCCTTGAGGTAGTTCACGGCAAGTTCGGCGCGAACTTCGGTGAGGACCTTCTGAAAACTGGTCTTTTCCGCCTTGAGGCGGCGCTGCAACGTCCGGCGGCTGAGCCGGAGGGCACGGCAGGCAGCATCGGCGTTGGCTTCACCACGCGCCATAAGGTCGGCGAGCTTGCGTTTTAGCTGGCCTGCGATATCGTCTTGTTGATACAAGGACCGCAGGTACTTCTCAGCTTGTTCTGTGAGTTGCCTGTACATCATTTCTTATTAGTCACCCAGTAGTTTCGGGTAGCGCATTCAACGATACAGAGTGTGCCGCCATTTGCAAAGGAGCTCGCATGTCTTCTCCCGTCAAATACACGCTTACAGGCAATATCGGCGTCATTTCGGTCGATAGCCCGCCAGTGAACGCGCTGTCGCACGCTGTACGCCAGGGGCTCCTGGACGCTATCACCGAGGCGCAAAACGATGCCAGCGAGGCTGTGCTGATCATCTGCGAGGGGCGTACCTTCTTCGCGGGCGCGGACATTTCGGAGTTCGGGAAACCGATCCAGGATCCATGGTTACCGGAGTTGCTCAACGCGATCGAGTCGACGGACAAGCTCGTTGTTGCGGCGATCCACGGAACAGCCCTGGGTGGCGGTTTCGAAACAGCCCTTGCTTCACACTACCGGTGCGCAGTTCCATCAGCCAAAATCGGCCTTCCGGAAGTGAAACTGGGCTTGCTGCCCGGTGCGGGCGGCACGCAACGTACGCCGAGACTTGCCGGTATTGAAGCGGCGCTTGAGTTGATGACGTCAGGTGTGCCGGTGGCAGCCTCCCGAGCAAAAGAGCTCGGACTCGTCGACGAGATTGTGGCAGGCGATCTTCGCGAGGGCGCGTTGACCTATGTGCGCAAACTGCTCGACAGCGACGCGCCAGTCCGCCGGACCAGCGAGATCGACCCGCCGAAGTTCGGCGATTTCGACGCCCTGCGTGCAGCGGTCACCCGGCGCGCGCGCGGCCAGGTGGCGCCTCTGGCCATCGTCGATTGCGTCGAAGCGGCCGCAACAGGGACCTTCGCCGAGGGTATGAAGGTCGAACGGCAGAAATTTTCGGAACTCATGCAGGGCAAACAGTCGGCTGCGTTGCGGCATTTCTTTTTTGCCGAGCGCCAGGCGGCCAAGGTCGACGGGCTCGCGAAAGACACCCCGGTCAGAGCTGTCGACAGCGTTGGCATCATCGGCGGAGGGACGATGGGTGGTGGCATCGCGATGAGTTTTGCCAACGCCGGTATACCGGTGACCATGATCGAGATCAGCGATGAGGCGCTCGAACGCGGGCTGTCGATCATCGAGAGAAATTACGCGGGCAGTGTGAAGCGCGGCAAGCTGACTGAAGAAAAGGCCGCGCAGTGCCGGGCGTTGATCAGCGGATCGACGGACTACGACGCGCTTGCCGATGTTGACATGGTCATCGAGGCCGTATTCGAAGACCCGGGGCTGAAGAAGAAAATCTTTGCCCGGCTCGACGGCGTCTGTAAGAAAGGTGCGATTCTCGCGACCAACACGTCATACCAGGATGTCGATCAGATCGCGGCCGCCACGAGTCGGCCGGAAGATGTTATTGGCACCCACTTTTTCAGTCCGGCGCACATAATGAAGCTGCTCGAGGTCGTGCGCGGTGAGAAAACGGCAGACGATGTATTGGCAACCTGCATGCAACTGGCAAAGCGTATTCGCAAGGTCCCCGTGGTATCGGGCGTCTGTTACGGATTCATAGGCAACCGCATGTTGCGACCGTACGGGTTGCAGTCACAGTTGCTGCTGCTCGAGGGGGCAACGCCGGAGCAAGTAGACGGAGCGATGGAGGCCTTCGGCATGGCCATGGGCCCGCTTCGCGTATTTGATCTCGCGGGGCTGGATGTCGGGTACAAGGCTCGTCAGGCCCTCAGTGACGCGGAGAAGGGTGACCCGGCAGGCTATCGGGTGCTGGATCATCTCGTGGAGGCTGACCGCCACGGGCAGAAATCAGGCTCCGGATTTTATATCTACGACGAGCACCGCAAACCTACGCCATGCCCGGAGGTGCACAAAATCATCGAGGAGACAGCGGCTGAACTCGGCTTCGAGCGGCGCGAGATTGCCGATGAGGAGATCGTCGATCGACTGACGAGGGCGTTGTACGAAGAAGGCGGCAAGATCGTAGAGGAGGGTATTGCCCAGCGCAGCAGCGACATTGATGTCGTGTATGTCTATGGCTATGGATTCCCGGCATACCGTGGCGGCCCGATGTATTTTGGAGAGAACGCATGACCTGGATCAACACGGTCTCGTATGAGGAATCTGCAGGTGACTTGCGGAACCTCTACGATCGCATCAAGGGTCCGGATAACAACGTCGACAACATCATGCTGGCCCACAGTTTGCGGCCGCACACGATGCAGGGACACATGACGCTGTACAAGTATGTCCTGCATCATCCTCGAAATGCTCTGCCGAAAGCCTATCTCGAGGCAATTGGTGTCTATGTCAGTTCGTTGAATGATTGTCAGTATTGCGTCGAACACCATTTCGCCGGCATGGCGCGGTTGCTCAATGATGACAAACGGGCCGCGAACATCAGGGAGGCGCTGCAGAATCACATGCCCGCGGACGCTTTCTCGGGCGCCGAACTGGCCGGGCTCGAATACGCCGCCAGCCTGACTCTGAATCCGGGCGAGGTTGCGAAAGCCGATATCGACGCGCTGCGAGAAGCCGGGCTCGACGACGGGGAGATTCTGGAAATCAACCAGGTCACAGCCTATTTCAGTTACGCGAACCGGACGGTACTTGGTCTGGGCGTGGCGACGGATGGCGACATCATCGGCTTGTCGCCCGGTGATTCGTCAGATCCCGACAACTGGTCGCACGCCTGAGATAGAAGACGAAAAAAAACGGGCCCGGACGCTGGTTGCGTCCGGGCCCGAATCCTTGTTGCGTTGCTCCGGCTAACGCACGGCCACCTGAACCAGTTCCTCGCCTTCAGGGTCCGTCACATGAACGGCACAGGCGATACACGGATCGAAACTGTGGATCGTGCGCAGGATCTCAAGCGGTTGCTCGGGATCGTACATGACATGTGCATCCTCCAGCGCTGCCTCGTAGGCGCCCGGCTGTCCGTTCGGATCGCGCGGACCGGCATTCCAGGTACTCGGAACGATCGCCTGGTAGTTGTCGATCTTGCCGTTCTCGATAACGACCCAGTGAGACAGGGCGCCGCGCGGTGCTTCCATGACACCAACACCTTTGCAGCTCTTCGGCCAGCTTTCGGGTTCCCACAGAGTTTCGTCGAAGGTCTTCGTATCGCCGGCCTTGATATTGCCAATGAGCGAATCGAGCCAACCCTGCATGCCATCTGCGAGTACCGCTGTTTCGAGGGTGCGCGCAGCCGTCCGGCCCAGCGTCGAGAACAGTGCCCGAACCGGAATATCGAGTTGCTGCAGCGTGCTGTTCACAAGATGCTGCGTCAGGTCGTGCCCCTTCGCATAAAGCATCAGAACGCGAGCCAGCGGTCCGACTTCCATCGCGTGGCCCTGCCAGCGCGGTGACTTCAGCCACGAGTACGACTGCTCGACATCGAGCTGATCATAGGGCGGTTGCGGACCCGTGTAGTTCAGGTTTGTCTCGCCCAGCCACGGATGCAGGCCGGCTTCCTTACCGCTCGAGTAGTCGTACCAGGAGCTGGACACAAATTCCTGGATGCCGCTCTCATCCGTGAAATCGATATCATGGACTGTAGAAATATCGCGATTCAGGATGGCACCGCGCGGGAACAGGAAGGAATCCGGATCGTCCATGCTCGTGCCCGGCAGATCGCCAAAGCACATGAAGTTGCCGAGGCCTTCGCCGCGATAGAACCAATCCTTGTAGAAGCTCGCAATCGCCAGTGTGTCAGGCACATAGACCTGCTCAACAAATACCTTCATCTTGTTGATGATGTCTTGAACCTCGGACAGCCGTTTGGAATTAATGGCGGAGTCAGAGTTCAGGTCGATCGGGCAGGGCGCGCCGCCGACAACGAAGTTCGGGTGAGGGTTCTTGCCACCGAAGATCGCGTGCAGGCGGGCAACATCGCGTTGCCATTCGAGCGCATCGAGATAATGTGCGACAGCCATCAGGTTGGCCTCAGGCGGCAGCTTGTATTCCGGGTGACCCCAGTAAGCTTTCGCGAATATGCCAAGCTGGCCGGCCTCGACGAAGTCCTTCACTTTCTTCTGAACGTCGCGGAAGTAACCTTCCGATGAACGCGGATAGCTGCTTAGTGATGTGGCTAGTGCGGCTGTCGCTTTTGGATCTGCGCTGAGCGCCGATACAACGTCCACCCAGTCCAACGCATGCAGGTGATAGAAATGCATGACGTGATCGTGAATGTACTGTGCACCGATCATCAGGTTACGGATCAATTCCGCGTTGGGCGGGATCTTCGCACCGATAGCATTTTCAACGGAACGGATTGATGCCACACCATGTACGAGCGTGCACACACCGCAGATACGTTGTGCAAATGCCCAGGCATCGCGTGGATCGCGACCCTGCAGAATAATTTCGATGCCGCGCACCATCGTACCGGACGAGTAGGCCTGGCCGATCTGGTTGCCTTCCATCTGTGCTTCGATGCGGAGGTGACCTTCGATGCGTGTAACAGGATCTACTACAATTCGAGAGCTCATGATTGACCCTCCTCAAGGTTTTCGGCAACCATTTCCATGAGGCTACCCATGGTGTAGTCCCAGCCGAAATGTTCTTGGCAGTCGTCGAAACTCTGACGACAGTTGGCGCAACTCGACAACAATTCGTCGGCCTCGGTACTCTCGACCTGGTCCATTTTCAGCTTGAATACCCGGTGCCTGAGAGGATCGGCTCGCGTAATTGTCACGACGCCACCGCCGCCGCCGCAGCACCAGTTATAGTCGCCGCCATATTCCATTTCGCGGAAATCGACGCCAAGGTGCCTGATGACATCACGTGCGGCCTGCGTAGCGCCACCACGCCGTGAAACCTGGCAGGGATCGTGATAGGTCACGCTCTTGTCGACCTTTTTCACCGTTATCTTGCCCGTGTTCAGAGCGTCAGCGAGGTACTCGGAGATGTGCAGGACCTTGAACGGCAACGGTTTGCCGTACATGTTTGCCCCCATCCAGCGTAACGCCATATACGCGTGTCCGCATTCCGGAAGTACCAGCGTTTTGGCGCCAATCTTGACTGCTGCATCGATCAACTTCATTGAAGCCGTTTTTTGCCATTCCGGATTGCCGGATAGCAGGCCGAAGTTGGTTGCTTCGAAACCGTCTGTCCTGAAGGTCCAGCTTTCGCCGGCAGCGTTGAGGATCTTAGCTGTCGCGGCGATCGACTGCGGGTATTTCTGAATTTCAATCGATGACATGACGGCCAGGACGTCTGCTTTGTCGACATCCATCGGTATTTCTACGTCATGTTCGTCCGCCATCCAGTCGACGCGATCTTCGAACTTGTCGGGCGTAATACCCAGTGGGCTACCTGTCTCGGCGGCTCTCTTGGCAACTTCGTGCAACTCGTGCGGAATCAGGCCTGCCTTGAACATGCCGTGCCTGGCCATCGAAACGAGTCCGGCGATATCAATACCCATTGGGCACACGAGCGAGCAGCGTCCGCAAACCGTGCAGCTGTCGTAGATCAGGTGTTGCCATTCCTCCAGGTCTTCGATCGTAACCTTGCGTTTAAGGCCGAGCAGGCGATAGAAGAAAGCGAACGGCCCAACATTACGTTTGTACGTGCGTTTGAACAGTTCGATCTTCCAGATCGGGGTGTACTGCGGATCATCAGTGCGCACGTGGAAATGACAAGCATCGGCACACATGCCGCAGTGCAGGCATCCATCGAGGTAAGAGGCCGTCTGTGTATTGAAATTCTTCAGGAAGTTCCACATCGCTTTATCGATGCGTTCATTGGAGTCCATGTCTCCTTGCTTGTCGTGACGAACCTCTGGTGGTTTATACGCCAGCCGTTCAGCTTCACGATCGAGTTTGTGTCTTCCGTCAACGGTGGTCATGTCTTGGCCCCCCTGCGTTCAAACGCTATTCCGGTTGTTCCACGTGTTATGAACACGAGGAAGACGTGCCCCAACTTGCCGAAAGGAAGCCAGATCATGAAGAGCACGACGGAGAGAATGTGGATGGCGAGCAGGTCCTCGTAACGAATCCCCAATCGCACCGGGATCAGGAGTCCCGTCGCGATTGGCAGGATTGCAACGAAACCGCTGAAGTAGTCGTCGAAGTTCGAGATCAGTCTTAGCACCGGGCTCGTTACGCGTCGGATCAGGAGAGCAAGGCTTGCCACGACCGCTGCGACGCCGAACACGTAGATGACGCTATTCGGCAATCCCGGCCACTCGAATCCCAGGAATCCCTTGAAAAACATGATGTGCGGCACGAACAGGAAGACGACCGCGAACAGGCCAACATGCTGCACATAAGCCATCATCTTCGGGTACATAGTTGCTTTTGCAAACGGTGGCGCTGTAAAACTGCGCGTGTAGACCACCTTCAGAGCAGAGCCCAGGCCTGCTCGTTTGCGTGGCTCGGAGAAGTCTGACTTTTCCTTAAGCAGGAGGATGCCGACGATGCGCCAGATCGAACCTGCGACGAGTATGTAGGCGGCCCACTGAAGTGCGGGGCCTCTTGCGAATTCCAGAAGGTCCATGTCATCCCTCCTTAGCGAATTTTGATTGTTTGCGACGTCCGGCTGCGGCGGCGGCGACACCTAGCGCTACGCCAGCGGCGGCAGCACCTGCGAGTCTTTCGCCACTATCGAACTTGCCGGTCGAGAGCGGCTCGTAGAATCCACCCTTGTCCCAGAAGTTCGGCTCGGAACAACCCAGACACGGATGACCCGACTCGATCGGGAAGCTCGTGCCGCTGTTCCACTTGGTCGTGGCACAGGCGTTGTAGGTTATTGGTCCCTTGCAACCGAGCTTGTACAGGCACCAGCCCGCTTTTGCGCCTTCGTCGTCGAAGGTCTCGGCGAACCTGCCCTGCTCGTAGAATGGCCGGCGATAGCAACGGTCGTGAATCGTCTTGCCGTAGAACGCCATCGGGCGCCCGTGCTTGTCCAGATCCGGCAGCGTGCCGAAGGTCAGGAATTGCGTCAGCACAGCCGTCATTACCATCGGGATCGGCGGGCATCCGGGCACGTTGACAACCGGTTTGTCCGTCACGATGTCCATGACCGAAACGGCACCCGTCGGATTCGGGTCTGCCCCGGGGATACCGCCGAACGCAGCACAGCTGCCGATCGATACGACCGCCGCTGCACCGGCGACTGTTTCTTTCAGCATGTCGACATTGCTGATACCGGCAATGGTCGAATAGCCCGGATTGGCGAGCGGGATGGACCCGTCAACAAGGACGAGGTAGCTACCGTCGTTTTCTTCCATCGCCGCGTGGCGAGCAGCCTCTGCCTGGTCTCCGGCGGCTGCTTGCAGCGTGTGATGGTAGTCGAGCGAGATCGCGTCAAAGATCAGCCCTTCGACGGTAGGCGACGCGGATCGCGTCAGCGATTCCGTGCACCCCGTGCATTCCTGGAATGACAGCCAGATGACTGAGGGCCGGCGCGCGTTCTCTATCGCTTCGGCGATACGTGGAATCATGCTGGGCGGCAGTGCAAGTATTGACGCTGTCGTGGCGCAATACTTCAGAAAACCGCGTCGCGAAACCCCCTTCGCTTGCAATATCTCACCAACGGTCGGTGTTTTTTTCATGCTGTATTCCTCCCGCAAATATTCTGTTACTCGGACTGATCGTCCAGGCGAGCGCGGCCGGCAGCAATGTCGGCATCCTGTGATTTCAGTATTTCAGGCGTACGAGTTATTTCCAGGTAGCGGCCAACTACCTCATCATGGGCGTTGCGGTGCTCCAACCACCAGACGCCCGGATAGGCCGTTTCGCGGATGCGGCTGGTTCCCAGCGCATCCAGTTTTGCAGAAAGCTCGCCCGTCCCGAGCGTCGCCTCCAGGTGTTCCAGTTCGCCCGGTCCAAACGGCAAACTGGCAAGGTCAATCGTCGTCGCTTCGCCGGTATCGAGCAGTTTGTCGATGGCGTGGATGACTTCATTCAGAATTGGGCGGACATTTCCGTGAAACGGAAATGCCGCGCCCTGAATACCCTCAAGAGTTGTCATGCGCGTACCTCCGGGTTTCCGTCAGTACGCCATTCGCGCACGAGGTTTTCAGCCAGCGCGGCCGCTTTGGGGACAGCGGCTGCCACTTTGGGCGTCGGTTCGGTGCCCCAGTCCATGTCTTCGGGCTCGATCCCGATCAGCGCCCGGTGTTTCGGGAGTTCTCCGCGCAGACGCAGCGCGTCCATGAGGTCGGACAATCCGACTTCGTGTACGCTGCCGCGTTGATTACGCAGGTGGGAATCCATATCCTCGCCCTGCAATACGGTCACGGCGCCCGGACGTTTGCCGAGAATCATCGCGTCCAGTGCGACGAGTCCATCGAGATTGGAGAGACGATCGAGCAAAGCGAGGCCCACGGTGCCGCCATCGAGACAACAGACACCATCGTCGTTGTTGTCTTCAGCAAATCGCTCAAGCGTGTGGATACCGGCGCCGTCATCCGTGAGCAGGCTGTTTCCGATTCCAACGACGGCGATGGATTTCGCTTCGCTGGTCATTTTTTTTGTTGCCTCTATTAGCAAAAACTAATAGATGTACTGCGCAAAACCTATGTCGGTTAATACGAATACGCCTGAGGCTTGAATATGACAATACGCATTTTCATCAAGATCGTTTCCCTGCCGATAGCATGGCTGGCCCTGGTGGCATGTACTCAGGCCGCGACAACGTGCCCGCCAGCCGAGGGCGTCGCATTGCAAATTCTCGGATCCGGGGGGCCGATCGCCGATGATTCACGGGCGTCTTCAGGCTATATCGTGTGGATTGATGGGAAATCGCGCGTACTGATTGATGCGGGTGGCGGCACTTTCCTGCGATTTGGCGAGGCAGGCGCGACATTTGAAGCCCTTGATTTTATTGGTCTCAGTCATTTCCACACAGACCACTCGGCCGATTTCCCGGCGTTGATCAAATCCGGCAATTTTTCGGATCGAGACCGGTCGCTGTCCATCGCCGGGCCGCAGGGTGATGGGGCATTTCCGGGGCTGAAGGACTTCCTGCAATCAATGTTGGGAAAAGACCACGGCGCTTACGCGTACCTGTCGGCTTTTCTCGATGGGACGTCCAGCACCCCCATGCTGACGCCGCGCGAGGTTCCGCAGGGTCAGGCAGTAGCGGTATACACGAGCGACGATCTGAACATTGATGCCCTGAGGGTTCCGCACGGTATCGTACCGGCGGCGGCCTTCCGGGTACGTGCTGGTGATCAGACGTTAGTGTTCGCCACCGATCAGAACGGCGGCAACCCCGCCTTTGCGGACTTTGCGAAAGGGGCTTCCGTGCTCGTCATGCACATGGTCGTGCCAGAGAATGTGGCGGGGGTGGGGCGCCGCCTGCATGCACCGCCCAGTGTTATCGGCGAGATTGCGGCGGCGGCGGCCCCAGGCAAGTTGGTCCTTAGCCATTTCATGGCCCGCAGCCTGGCGGGTCTCGAGCAAAACGTCGCGCTCGTGCGCGAGCGCTACAAGCGTGAGGTCATCCTTGCCGAGGATCTCGCCTGCGTCACGCCGTAGGCGTTTCCAACGGCAGTTTCGCGGCAGCCCAGGCGACGAGGCCGCCCGACATCGATTTGACGTTGCGATAGCCCATGGCATCGAGAGACAGTGCCGCCAGCGCTGACCGGCCGCCAGTGCCGCAATACAGCACGATATCGCAGTCCTCCGGTGCCACTGACGTATCCGCGCAGGCGCGCTCGACAATGCCGTGTATTTCGAATTCAAGCATGCCGCGGCAGGACAGGGTGGCACCCTTGATGTGCCCGCGGTTGTACTCGGCAACTTCGCGGATATCGATCAGCAATGTGCCTGAGTCCCGGCAGTTCTTTGCGTCTGTTACAGAACATTCTTTGATGGTTGCTTTGGCTTTTGCAACGACGTCTGAAGGAGGTACCAGCATGGTGTTACTCCGATGAATAGGGGTTGGGTGGCATGAGGTCGTGAGGCAATGCGGCCCGGCGTTGGGCATCACTCGGCGGATAGTTGTCGGCGAGGTAGGTAATGATCTTTTCCTCGGTCGCAGGATCGAACTGCCACAGGTTCTGCTTCTTCTGCATCCAGCGAATCATAGTCAGCCATTGCTGCGCGCTGCCGCGCTGCTGCGTGATCAGTTTCCCGGAATGACAAGCCATGCAGTTGGCACGCACGATTTCCCAGTCACCCGTCATCTTGAGACCCGTCACCGGATCGAACTCGGGCTCAGTCCTGACAAGCGTTTCCGGTTCCGCCAGGGGCTCGGGCGCGGGCTCCTCGTTCGAACAGCCCGAGAAAAGCAGGACAACTCCCAATATGCCTGCAATGGACGCAGTGTGCCGCATCACACAACCTGTATCGCGATACGGTGGCAGGCGTTATTCAGGTAGCCCTTGGGATTCCATCCGGGTAGCACCATGGGCTGTGAATGGCCGGCGCTGTCGGTGGCCCTGGCCCAGATTTCGTAATAGCCAATCTCTGTGAACGCTACCTCTGCGCTCCAATGCTGCCATGCGAATCGGTTGGCCGCTGGTTCCAGTCCGGCTTTGATCCAGGTCGCACCGAAGTCGATCGACACATGCATTTCGGTGACATCACGATCGCCCGCCCATGCATGGCCACGCAAGGCGAGGGTTTGTCCCACAGCTTTTTCGATGCCGGATTTTGGGAATGTAATGAGCGACTTCACGGGCATCGACTCGATGATGCACATTTCGTCGTCGGGTACGGTCGTGCCCGGCGCGACGGATTTGCAGGGTACGCGATACGACGTGCCGGTCATCTTCGCCCCATCATGCACCTGGTTGCGCACGACAATCTTTTTCAGCCATTTTCCGGCTACAGATCCCGGCCAGCCGGCGATGACGAGGCGCAGGGGATAGCCGTTCATTGCCGGGATATCTTCGCCATTCATCGCCCAGGCAATCAGGGACTCGTCTTCGAGCGCTTTTTCGACCGGCACACCACGGGAGATAGGTACCTTGCTCGGGTCGCCGCTCGCATGAACGTCGGCCCCGTAGTAAGCGACGTACACCGCGTCATCCTTTATGCCGACATGTTTCAGCACGTCTTTCAGGCGTACGCCGGTCCACTCCGGGCAGCCGATCGCGCCCGTGGACCATTGGTTGCCCGAGGCTGGCGGCACAAACTCGCTGCGGCCGTTGCCACCACACTCCAGCTGCAGTTGGTAGGTGTAGTGTTTGAATTTATCTTTGAGCTCGCGAATCGTCAGTGTTATTTGCTGTTCGACTGATTCGCCGCCGAACGACAACTCCCAGGCGTCCACGTCAATTCCATCGGTAGCCGGGGGGGTGCCATTGTTGCGGACAAAGAGGTGTTTGGCGGGCGTGACCCTATCGTCCAGAAGATGTGCCGGCGTCTCGGCGTTGACCGGCCTGTCGTTGAGGATGACCAGGCCTTCTTTGCCCGGAATCTCGAACGGTGCGTCTGCTTGGGCGAGTGCCGCCGGAATCAGGCCCGATGGCATCAGGTGCGCAAACGGAATCGAGGCGCCGACCGCTGTCGACATGGCGACGAGACTGCCCTTGGTCAAAAAACCACGTCGTGTCAGCGGGTCGCTTTTTCGTCCCCACAATTGATTGTCTGCAGCCACGGGGTCTGCACGGTAGAGTTCGTGAATGCCGCGTTTCTTATCGCCCACCAGGTTCTCCAGCTCCAATTACGACAAAATTCGGGTATATGTGGTAATTATAATATACTGATCCACAGTTTACTGGCCCCGTCGGCAATTGCCAGAGCAAAAGAGATCATCAATGACCAGAACGATTGATACGGTACGCCTGGCGATACCCGGCTTACTCCTGAGCGCAACTATCGCGCTTGCTGTGAGATTTGTGAGTGACCAGCTCGGTGGTCCGGCGATGTTGTATGCGCTGCTGTTTGGGATGGCGTTCAACTTTCTTACCGAGGATGAACGTTTCGCGGCAGGAATCTACTTTGCGAGCCGCAACATTCTTCGTTTCGGGGTCGCGTTGCTCGGCCTGCGAATTACGACAGGTGACGTGACGGAACTCGGCTGGCCGGTCGTTGCCCTCATCGTGGCGAGCGTCGTGGCCACCATTGTCGTTGGTGGGCTGATCGGGCGCGCATTCGGCCTGAAAGGTGACCAGTCCGTGCTATCGGCTGGCGCGGTTGCCATCTGTGGCGCGTCGGCAGCGCTTGCGATTGCGTCCGTACTGCCGTCGCACAAGGATCATGAACGCAACACGATCATGACTGTCGCCGGCGTTACCGCCCTGAGCACAGTAGCCATGGTCGCCTACCCGGTTTTCGTCACCTACCTGCAGTATGACAACGCGACCGCAGGTATTTTCCTCGGGGCGACGATCCATGATGTGGCGCAGGTCGTCGGTGCCGGATACATCATCTCCGATCAAACGGGCGAAATATCCACGCTGGTGAAGCTCATTCGTGTCGCTTGCCTGGTGCCGGTCGTATTGATGATCTCGCTGATAACCCATCGCAGCCGCGCCGAGTCACCCGACAAACGACCGCTGCTGCCATGGTTTCTCGTGGCTTTCGTTGTCCTCGTAATCGTCAACAGTATGGGTTGGGTTTCGCCGGACGTGAATTCTGCGTTGACGCCGGTGTCCAGCTGGTGCCTGCTGACGGCGGTAGCTGCGCTGGGTGTAAAAACCTCCCTGAAAGCGCTCGCCGATGTCGGCCCGGCGCCGATCGGCGTCATGGTGATACAGACGCTCTTACTCGCTGCGCTCGTCATTGCCGGCATCACATTCCTGAGGTAGTCAAGAAAATGCTGAATCTCGTTCCTCCACATGGCTCGGACTCTTTAATGCCGCTCCTTTTGCCTGAAACGGAAAGGGCAGAAGAGGCAAAGCGGGCCGCGCATCTCAAACGCGTTCCATTGTCCAGCCGCGAAGTGTCGGATCTGTTCATGCTCGGCATGGGTGCGTACACGCCACTCGACGGATTCATGCGCGAGGCGGACTGGCGCGGCTGCTGTGAGCACATGACGCTCGCGGATGGGCTGTTCTGGCCAATCCCGATCACGCTTTCGTGCGCGCAGGACCTCGCAGACGGTATCGGTATCGGTGAGGATGTCGCGCTCGTTGACGGCGACACCGACGAGCTGCTCGGGATTCTTACAGTCGAGGAAAAATACGCGATAGACCGCGAATTCGAGTGTTCACATGTTTTCCGCACCGCGGACACGGCGCATCCTGGCGTTGAAAAAGTCATGTCGCAGGGGGCGATCAATCTCGGTGGACCGGTCCGCACACTATCCGAAGGGCATTTCCCCGAGACCTATGCCGGTCTCTATCATCGTCCGGCCGAAACGCGGGCGCTTTTTCTGGCAAAGGGTTGGTCGAAGGTGGCGGCGTTCCAGACGCGCAACCCGATGCATCGCAGCCACGAATACCTGGCCAAGATCGCCATCGAGATCTGCGATGGCGTGCTGATTCACCAGGTGCTGGGTGCACTCAAGCCGGGCGATATCCCGGCCGAGGTGAGGGTCAGGGCAATCGATACGCTCGTCGAGCATTATTTCGTCGACGGCACGATCGTGCAGGCAGGCTACCCCATCGAGATGCGGTATGCGGGCCCACGCGAGGCCTTGCTGCACGCCGTCCTGCGCCAGAATTTCGGTTGTTCGCACCTGGTCGTGGGCCGCGACCATGCGGGTGTCGGAGATTACTACGGGCCTTTCGATGCGCATCATATCTTTGACACACTGGCGGCGGGCAGCCTGAAAACCGAGCCTCTCAAGATCGACATCACGTTCTTCTGCTACCGATGCAACGGCATGGCTACTGGCAAGACTTGCCCGCATTCTGCCGAGGATCGCCTGGCAATCTCCGGCACGCGACTGCGCGAGATGTTCGCCAACGGAGAGTCGATTCCGCCCGAGTTCAGCCGCGATGAGGTGGTCGCCGTGCTGCGCGAATTTTACGGCTAGGCGGGCAATCAGTAGTATCTCGAATTGACAGAACAACCCGGAAAGAATTACAAAGTATTCTCAGAAAATTAGAAAAATAGAATATTCTAAGGTGGCCCGAACCTTCGTTGGGGAGATGTAATGTTCACGAGCAATCCCTTCGCCGAGCTGTCGGCGTTGATAGCACCGTATTTCATGCAGACGTACATCGTCGTCATGATCATTTTGGTCGCGCTCGGCACGATATACGACGTCCTGCATAAGAAAAGCGCCCAGTATTTTCGCGCCAATATGGCCCGCTCCAAAGCCGCAGGCACCAAGGTCGGTGGCGGGGAAAAGATATCGATGGCCGTCAAGACGGCTGTCGTTGACGTTGCACTCTCGGGTGAATTCTGCAACCAGAAACGACGCATTGCGCACCTTTTGGGAATGTACGGATTTATCCTGTTTGCGCTGGCGACCGCCACAATGGTGTTCTTCTATCCGACCAGTGATGTCGCAACTCCCGCAATCTGGCCGCGACTCTGGTGGCTCGGTGCGGCAATGGTCTGTGTCGGTGGCTACTGGTTCTGGTTTTTCATTCGCGTTGATGTCGCCGCCGAGGGCAACTCGCCGTTCCGGCTCATGAAAGCGGACCTGTTCATTCTCTCGCTGCTTGGCAGCGCTACGTTCGCGCTGGTTTGGGGTTACCTGCAGGCGAAGGGCCATGACTGGACGATGATCGCCTTCTGGCTGCATATCATCTTCACGACGGTCTTGTTCGTTTCTGTGCCCTGGTCCAAGTTTGCGCACATGTTCTTCAAGCCTGCTGCTGCTTTCGAAAAACGCTTATCGGCTGCCAATGGCACGAGAAACAACCTGCCGGCGCCGGCCGACCAGCCCGAGCAATTTGGCAAAGTCGATCGTCAGCCCCGTAACTATTAGAAGGAACGCAATACCATGCCGACATTTGTTTATATGACACGTTGCGACGGTTGCGGACATTGCGTTGACATCTGCCCGTCCGACATCATGCACATCGATAAGACCTATCGCCGTGCCTACAACATCGAACCGAACATGTGCTGGGAGTGCTACTCCTGCGTTAAGGCCTGTCCGCAGAATGCAATCGATGCTCGCGGTTATGCCGACTTTGCGCCTCTGGGCCACAGTGTCCGAGTGCTTCGAGAGGAAGACAAGGGCACCATCTCCTGGAAGGTCAAGTTCCGGAATGGCCATGAGAAAAACTTCGAATCCCCGATCCGGACGACCAAGTGGGGAACGATTCCATCGCCGGCTGAACTGCCGCCGCCGAGCGAGGAAGACTACAAGAGCCAGGAGCTCGCACACGAACCGGATGTACTGAATATTGATGGTGGGTTACCCGCGCTGACTCCGGACCAACTCAAGAAGGGAGTCGTCTAATGGGCCTGTTCTCTCGAAGAAAAACACATTTTGTGGATTCCGACGTTCTTGTCATTGGCGGTGGCATGGCTGGTTGCGGCGCCACTTACGAAGCGCGGCACTGGGGCCGTGACCTGAATATTGTCTGCGTAGAAAAAGCGAATATCGAGCGCAGCGGCGCGGTCGCCCAGGGCTTGTACGCGATCAACTGCTACATGGGCATGCAGTGGGACGAGAATCAGCCCGAGGATCATGTCCGCTATGCTCGCAATGACCTCATGGGGCTTGTGCGCGAGGACCTGGGCTATGACATTGCCCGGCATGTTGATTCCTCAGTGCACAAGTTCGAGGAGTGGGGTCTGCCGATGATGAAAGACCCGGAAACGGGTCGCTACGTGCGCGAAGGCAAGTGGCAGATCATGATTCATGGCGAGAGCTACAAGCCGATCGTCGCCGAAGCCGCGCGTAAGGCTGCCACCAAGGTGTACAACCGCATCATGGTGACGCACCTTCTTATGGACAAGGAAAAGGAAGGCCGGGTGGCTGGCGCCGTTGGCTTCAACGTCCGCACGGGTGATTTCTATGTGTTCCGTGCGAAGGCCGTGATCGTGGCCGCGGGCGGCGCCTCGCACATCTACAAACCACGCGCAGTTGGCGAGGGCATGGGCCGTACATGGTACGCACCGTGGAGCAGCGCCTCCGCGTACGCGTTACCGATCCAGGTCGGCGCCAAGATGACGCAAATGGAGAACCGTATCGTCCTGACGCGCTTCAAGGATGGTTACGGGCCGGTTGGTGCCTACTTCCTGCATCTGAAGACGTACACGGAAAACGCTTACGGCAACGAATACGAATCGACCTGGTACGAAAATACCAAGGCACTGGTCGGGGATTACGTTGATCGTCATCCTGTACCGACCTGCCTCAGAAACCATGCGTTCCTCGAAGAGTTGAAGGCTGGCCGTGGACCTATCCGCATGGTCACGAAAGAAGCTTTCCAGGATCCGCACAAGGAAACGGTCGGCTGGGAGAACTTCCTTGGAATGACGGTCGGGCAGGCCGTTGTCTGGGCGGCGCAGGATATCGATCCCAAATACACGAACCCCGAGCTGACGACGTCCGAACCTTACGTCATGGGTTCGCATGCCACGTGTTCAGGTGCTTGGGCGAGTGGGCCGGAAGACTACGCGCCTGATGAGTACCAGTGGGGCTACAACCGCATGATGACTGTCGACGGCTTGTTTGGTGCCGGTGACACCATCGGTGGCACGGCCCATAAGTTCTCCTCGGGTTCGTTCACGGAAGGCCGCATCGCTGCCAAGGCTGCGGTCAATTACATCAAGGATATGGGCAAGGATGCACCGCAGGTCAGCGAGGACGAGTACGAGAACCTCAGGAAAGAGGTGTACAAGCCGCTCGAGAATTACGAGATTGGCCGCAACGAAATCGTCGCGGGCACCGTATCGCCGAGCTACCTCCTGCCGATTCAGGGTCTGCAGCGTCTCGAGAAGATCATGGATGAATATGTTGGCGGCATCAGCACCGGCTACATGACCAACGAGCCTTTGCTCACGCGCGGCCTCGAACTGCTGGGCACTTTGCGCGAAGACCTGGACAAGATCGGAGCCGAGGATCTGCACCAGTTGCAACGTGCGTGGGAATTGAAGCATCGCTTGCTGGCGTCTGAATCCGTAACACATCACACGATGTTCCGTGAAGAGACGCGCTGGCCGGGCTACTACTATCGCGGCGATCACATGAAGCTGGATGACAATGACTGGCACTGCTTCACGTTGTCGCAGTATCACCAGGAAACGGGCGAGTGGGCGATGGAGAAGGCTCCCGTATACCACATTGTCGACTAGGTCAGCGTATTGCTAATCGCCCAGATCAGCGATACCCACATCCTGGTACCGGAAGCAGAGCACTCCGCAGCTGAGCTGCGGGGTGATTGCCTGCGGCGCACCGTTGCGGACATCAATAAACAGCATCCCGATGCGGTAGTTATTACCGGCGATACGGTCCAGCACGGCCAGCCAGAAGAGTATGCGCACCTGCGCGAATTACTGGCGCCGCTCGATGCACCTGTCTACCTGGTTCCCGGCAATCGCGATGACAAGAACGAATTACGCGCTGCATTTGGTGACTGTCCCTACATAGCGGGGACCGGCGAATTCCTGCACTACGTGATCGACGAATACGATATTCGCCTCGTCGGCATCGACTCAACGCTCGTCGGCGAGCGCAAGGGGCGTTTCTGCACAGCGAGACAGGACTGGCTCGACGGGGTACTGGGCCAGCAGCCCAACCGGCCGACTCTGTTGTTTATCCACCATCCGCCGTTCGATGTTGGTGATCATTACGTCGGGGGCTATCGTCGTCCTGAAGAGGCTGCGGCACTGGAGGACATTGTGAGCCGGCATCCACAGGTGGCCGGGTTGCTCTGCGGACACGTGCACTGGCCGGTCGAACGGGAGTGGGCCGGCACGCAGGCACGCATAATGCCAAGTGTGGCCGTGGATGTTCGCAAAGGTGTCGATGAAGTCGAGGCCGGGGGTCGACCCGTCTACATGCTGCACCAACTGTCCGGCGCGACCGACCTTGTCAGTCACACAAGGACGGTTGGTGCTTGAAATTGCTTCAGAGGTCCTGTTACTCAGGCGGCCTTCTTGATCAGAAAGCGATAAACACCATCGTCTTCTGAATGTTCGAGGAGTTCATTGCCAGTCTGGCGGCAGAATGCCTCGAAGTCAGCCACGGCACCGGGATCGGTCGCGAGAATTTCCAGCGTTCCGTTGTCAGGTACTTCTTTCAGGGCCTTGCGGGCTTTCAGGATGGGCAATGGGCAGTTGAGGCCTTTTGCGTCAAGAGTGTGGTCAGCCATTGATTATTACTCCGTATTCTTTGGCAATTAGATGAACAGGTTGATATCAGACTGCGACGCTACCTCGATGTATGTCGCGGCGCCACCAATGTCGATGCCTTCGATCATGTCCGCCTTGTCGTACTCGAACAGGTCGAGAGTCATCTGGCAGGCGATCATGCGAACTTCCGCCTCAACGGCCATTTCACGAAGTTCTTCTATCGACGCAACGCCTTTCTTTTTGATCAGGTTCTTCATCATGATCGAGCAGCCGGCGTCGACACCGGGGACTGCGGTCAGCAGATTGGGCAGGCCCATGTGCATACCCATCATAGGCATTTTCATAGCCGGGTTGCCCGCAGCCGTCACCTGCAAATTCAGTTTCTTTAGCAACAGAGGCAAACCGTAAAAGGTGAAAAACATGGTAACCGGGAGGCCCATCGCGGCCGCTGTGGTTGCCAGGATGAAAGGCGGATATGCCCAGTCAAGCGACCCCTTGGTCACAATGATTGACATGCTTTTTTCTTCAGCGGACATTTTTATAACCTCGTAGTTTAAGGGGTATACACCAACGTCATATTAGACTATCAGAATTGTCTTTATTAGTGAAATATAATATTCTCGATCGATGCCCGATGCCGAACCTTTTTTTGTTGGTAGTGACATCTACCGGAAACCCGCATTTGGTTTCAATCACCCACTAAATATCGTTCGCCATGCGGCTGTTAACGATCTGTTGCAGATGCTTGGCTGGTTGGACGAAACGAGGTTTCGCGAGAGCCAGCCCGCGACTATCGAGCAGTTACTCGAGTTCCATGATCGGGCGTATGTACGAGCACTGCAATACGCAAACGCCACAGGTAAGGTTGAACCGGATGTGCGAGAGCGCTACCAGGTTGGTACGTTCGAAAACCCCTTCTTTCCAGGTTTGTTTGAGCGTGCGTCGATGACGGTGGGCGGTTCGATCCTGTCGGCCGAGCTCGCCACCCAGGGCCGGGTTGTTTTTCATCCCTCAGGCGGCACGCACCATGGCCGCACGGATCGCGCGAGCGGTTTCTGTTATTTCAACGATCCGGTATTTGCGATTCTGACGCTGCTCAAGCATGGCAGCGAAAGCGTGCTGTATATCGATCTGGATGCGCACCATGGTGATGGTGTCGAAGACGCATTCTTTGAAGAGCGCCGGGTGACGACGTTGTCGATCCACGAGGCCAAGCGTTGGCCGTTCAGTGGCGCGCATTCAAGGCCGGAAGCGGGCGCCTATAACCTGTCTGTACCACGCGGGATCAATGACAGTGAATTCGACTATCTCATTGAGAATGCAGTGCTGCCGCTGGTTGATGAGGTTCGAGCTGATGCACTGGTTCTGTGCTGCGGGGCGGACTGCCTGGCCGGCGACCCGTTGTCAAAAATGGAACTGTCGAACGTGAGCCTCTGGGATGCGGTCGACAGCCTGGTGGAAAAGGGCCTGCCGACGGTAATCCTTGGAGGTGGTGGCTATAATCCATGGACCGTTACCAGATACTGGGCAGGCATGTGGGGTCGTATCTGCGGCCGGGAATTCCCGGAGCAGCTGCCGCAAGATGCGGTTGAATACCTTAGCGCAATGGAATGTGATCTTGTCGATGAAGAAGATGTCGATGAGTCATGGTTGACGACGCTCGCGGATATCCGGCATACCGGACCGATCCGCGAAGAGATATTATCGCTGGTACCGGCGGCATAAGGGAAACGATGAATGAGCTGGCTTGACGCACTTTCTCGCATAGAAGATCTCGAGGACGCAGAGTTCGATGCTGGCCTTGTGACCGACTTCGAACGTCGCTCTGATGTGGCGATCTCACGGCCGATCCGATTCTCCACGCCGACGTTCAAGGAGTATGAAAGCAGCGAGCTGGAAGGTTGCGGCAAGAACAGTTTCCCTGCATTTTCGATTACGGCGGGCGAGTGCGGGCTCAATTGCGACCACTGCCAGAAGAAGATCCTCGAGCCGATGATCCCCGCGACCAATCCCGCGATGCTTGATGAGAAAGTGCGGCGTCTCATAGAGACTGAGCAGTTGAGCGGCTTTCTCCTGTCTGGCGGCTCAAATCGGAAGAACGAGATTTCGTATGGCCGCTACATGCCGATCGTCGAGGGCCTGAAGCGTGATTTTCCTGAACTCAAGATCGCCGTGCATACGGCGCTCCTTGATGAACGGCGCGCAAAGGAAATGGAGTCCGCGGGTGTCGACAACGTCATGATGGATGTAATCGGCGCGCAAGAGACTATCGAGCAGGTATACAAACTGCAGCGTCCGGTCGATGACTTTGAGGAAACGCTGGCGGCTTTGTGCACGACGTCGATGCAAGTCACGCCGCACATCGTCATCGGCTTGCATTACGGCCAAATTGTCGGCGAGGAATATGCGCTTGATATGGTCAGTCGCTACGACGTTAACGCGTTGGTGCTGGTCGTCATCATGCCGTTTTATGCCAAACCAGGTACTTTTGTAACGCCGGAGACGTCGGACGTCGGCCGGATCTTCCTCGAGGCACGCGAGCGGATACCGGACCAGCAGGTCCTGCTGGGCTGTGCGCGGCCACCAGGCATGCACAAGCGCGTGACTGATGCCTACGCGATTATGGCCGGGCTGGATGGTATTGCCTTTCCCGCCGACGGTGCCGTATCCGTCGCACATACAATTGGCCGGCCGTTCGAGCAAGCGCACTCCTGTTGCTCGATCAAGGTTGGCAGCGATTTAAAGATACGACTGCAATCGTCATTCGCAGCGTAAAACGAACGAACCAGGATCGAAACTAATGGGTTGCATAGAGCACAAAAAGTCACCGGCCACAAAAGGGGACAGTCACAGTAACTCCTCCGGAGTTACGGTGACTGTCCCCGATTCTCCCGACTACAATCCCTACGATGTGATGGAGCCGCGATTGCCGAGCAAGACGCCGATCGATCGGCGCAATGGCAAGCATGTCAAGGCCAATGATATTCCGCCTGAAGGCGTGTACTTGCCCAACAACAATATCCTCGCACCGCACATGAAGTCGCCGGAATACGTGCAACTTTCCAATGCGGCGGCAATTACGCTCGGGATCATGGGCGGTCGAATGTACCGTTGCGAGTGCACACGTTGTCTGAATCTGTTGCTTACGTACCCGGAAGGTTGCCGGGCCAACTGCGCCTATTGTGGCCTGGCGCGTCATCGCGAAGCGGAGCGTGACTACGCCGATCGCAACTTCATCCGTGTGGACTGGCCGGCGGTGCCGATGGCCGACATTGTCGACATCGTCGCGAAGGACCCGGAGAACAGCCCGTTCCATCGCATGTGTATCTCGATGATCACGCACCCACGGTCGGAGCAGGACACATTTACCGTGCTGGAGCAATGGACCGACAAGATTGATCCGGGTGCAATTCCGGTCTCCATCCTGTCAAACCCGACGACCATGACGCGTGACGACGTGCAGCGCACGAAAGATCTCGGCGCCGACATCTTTACCGTGGCGCTCGATGCGGCGACGCCCGAGCTATTCGACAGAACGCGCGGCAAAGGCGTGCAATCGCCCCACAAGTGGACGAAATACTGGGAGATCATGCTCGACGCGAAGGATATTTTCGGTCCGCAAAAATTCGGTGCGCACATCATCGTCGGCATGGGAGAGACAGAGTACGAGGTGTTGAATCTTGTACAGGACCTCGTCGATCTCGGTGGCCACAGCCACATGTTCTGCTTCTTCCCGGAAGACGGTTCCCTCATGGATCATCTGCCGGCGACGCCGCGAGACCAATGGCGCCGCGTGCAGCTCGCACGTTACCTGATCGATTATCGCGACGTGCGAGTCGATCATATGAGCTTTGATGACGAGGGCAGAGTGAAGAGCTACGGAATTTCAGACGCGGAGCTTGCGGATGTCATCGACGCAGGAATTGCGTTTCGGACATCGGGCTGCCCCGGTAAATTCCAGGACGACATTTCGGCCTGCGATCGACCGTACGGCGATTCGCCGCCGAGCAATATTGCCAGCTATCCCTTCCAACCGAAAAAGAAAGACATCAAGAAGATCCGCAAGCAACTGGACATTCCGGTTGCGGTTAAATAAGAAGCAGGTTTATGAGCAAGCCGTTTCGCTTAATTGACACGGGCGTTCGAGAGGGGCGGTCGAACATTGCGTTCGATATGGCGCTGATCGAGCTCAGGCAGCAGAACAAGGTACCGGACACCATCCGCTTTTTGCGATTCCCGCCGACGGCTCTTCTCGGTCGTCACCAGGATCTGTCGCACGAGATCAACCTCGACTATTGCGCTGCAAACGGTATCGGCACTGTCCGTCGCATCACCGGCGGTGGTGCGATTTACCTTGACGAAGGACAACTAGGGTGGGAGCTGGTCTTCCACCGCAAGTCACTGGGCATTTCAAAGTTGCCATGTCTTGCGCGCGAGATATGTAATGCGGCAGCCGCCGGCCTGGGAGAACTCGGCGTCGATGCCAAGTTTCGGCCACGCAACGATATCGAGGTTGATGGACGCAAGATCAGCGGTACGGGCGGCTTTTTCGACGGCGAGGTCCTGATATACCAGGGCACCGTTCTGGTAGACATGAACCCGGCGCAGATGGTCAACGCACTGAATATCCCGGCCGCCAAGATAGCGAAACACAACCTGGATACCGCGGAGCAGCGCGTCGTCACGCTCAAGGAGCTGCTCGGTGATGATCTGCCTGATGTAGAGACAATCAAGGCCGCGCTGGTCAAGGGGTTCACCGATGTCCTGGGTATCTCGGCCGAACCTGGCGAGATTACTGAAGCTGAGGAAGCCCTTGCCCAAGAGCATTACGATGAAGAAATCGGTACCGACGAGTTTGTCGCCGATATCGACAATCCCGGCCGCGGTGACAAGCTACTTGAAGGCACACACACAGGCGCAGGCGGGACTATTAATGCATTCGTGAAGCTCGAAGGACCGACACTGGGCATATTGCAACGTGCCCTGTTGACAGGCGACTTCTTCGTTACTCCGCCGCGGACCATTTTCGATCTCGAGGCGACGTTGATTGGAACCCGGCTCGAGGACGTCGAGCGAACCATCAGGAAGTTTTTTGCCAAGGCGAGCATCGATACACTCAGCGTCACGGCAGACGACTTCATCGCGTCGATCAACGACGCGCTCGCGAAACGACAAGGGGCCTGAGAGTGGCGGAGTGCAAAAGCAACGACGACGCATTCGTTCTCGCCGCTAATGAGGCGGATCCGATGAACGTCGTGGCCGTGATTCAGCATACAGCCGGTGAATACCTCGGCCGCATGGAGGATCATCTCGAAGGCCGACGCGTCCGCTTCCAGTATTTCCGGCCGTTTGCCGCCGGTAAACTCCCGGCAAGCGACGTACCCGCGGATGCCATGATCCTTCTCGGAGGAGGACCCTGGGGCGCGGCGGGGTCTCGCGACCTGCCGACGCTGGCTGAGGAAGTCGAGCTGACCCGGCAGACGCTGGCAGAGGGTACGCCGGTTGTCGGCATCGGGCTTGGAGCTCAAATCCTGGCGCTCGCGGCCGGTGGCGGTGTCGAGGCGCGCGACCTGACGTTTGAAATCCTGACAGCGACGCGCACGCACGACGATGCGCTCAACGGGTATCTGCCACAGCACTTCAACCAGGTTGTCTATATGCGTGACTGGCCCGTATTGCCAGCTCATGCAACGGTGTTGGCAACCGATAATCTCGACCGGCCCGCAGTCTGGCAAGTTGGAGAAAATGCTTTTGGTTTTTCGGGCAATCCGGGCATAAAACTGGGCATGGTCGAAGACCTGATAATGGAGTTTGAAGAAGTGCCCACCGACACGGCGGAGCAACTCGAGAAATTACGTGCGCTACAGACCGTCCTCGAGGATCAGCTGGTGCCGATAATGACTGGCCTTGTGCAATGCACGTCCCTGATGTCCTCGCCAAAAGCGGCGGAGAGTGCAGGGGAATTGGACGCACAAGTAATTTAGGATATGCTAATGCGCTGCTAGGCGAAGGCCTAATCGCAAGGGAATCAATAAAATGGCAGAAAAACTCATCATTGTTATGGCGAATACTGACCCGCGGAATGGCGAGGAGCTCGGCGCACCCATTTTCCAGGCAACGGTCGCGGCCGCGATGGACTACGAAGTTGACGTGATTTGTACGGCAACCTCGGGCCGGCTCATGAAAAAGGGCGTGGCCGAGAAGCTTTTTGTCAAGGAAGGCTCACCGAAATCCGTTTACAGCTTCATCCAGGATGCACACGAGGCTGGCGCCAAGTTCTACTGCTGTTCACCAAATCTCGATCTGTTCGATATGACCAAGGACGATCTGATTCCCGAGTGTGAAGGCATCGTTGGCGGTGCTCACCTCATCGAAGAAGTCATGGAAGGTGACTGCAGGGTTCTGTCTTACTAAGTTTTAGAGGTCCGACTACATGTCCCATTCCTCAACGTCCCGAATCCAGGAATTCATTGGTGATCCGGTATCGGACGCGCTCCCTGTTGAACGTGAACAACTGGAGGAAATCTTCCAGGACATTCAGGGCGACCTCAGGTTCGACCATGAGCTCAACGGTTGCCTGAACTGTGGCATTTGCACGGCAACGTGCCCGGCGGCGCATTACTATGATTTCAGCCCGCGCGAGATTGTGCAGCTGCTTTGGACCGAGAATCTCGAAGGCATCTACGATGCGATGCAGGAGAAGATCTGGTCGTGCGCACAGTGTTACACGTGTGCGGCACGCTGCCCCTTTGGCAATTCCCCCGGTGGCCTGGTCATGCTCATGCGCGAGACCGCCATTAAGCACGGCATGGAGTCCGCGAAGAGCGTGCTGCGTCCGTTCAGCCGGGTCATGCTGAAGCTCATCTCGACGGGTAACCAACTGTCACCCGACATGATCAATCCCGAAGGCTTTGCGGACTGGGGGCCGAATGTCTCCAAGGTTGACGCTCCACTGGCAACTCTGCGCAAAGCCATCCCCATGCCCACACTGCACACAACCAAGACAGCGTGGGAAGTAAATCTCAAGACATCGGTTGAGTTGTACACGATCTGGGAAGAGACAGGCGTGCTCGACAGTCTTGAAACCATCGACGAAAACCTGTTCGACGTAATTCTCGACATTATGGATGAAAAACGTGATGACTATGAGGATTGGATGGATGAACAGGACGACGACTGACCGATTGAGGTGAATGAATTATGACGACAGGTAACGGTAACGGTGACAACAACGGCGGTGAGCGTTTTACTGGCCATGGCGCCGAATGGACGGACGCAAATCTCTCAGAGAAAGATGCCCAGGTAGCAACAGTCTGGGTTGAGCAAATTGTCAACAAGCGCTCGATGCTGACAAACAAGGATCGCGTTGAGGACGTGCGCGACGCCATGTGGGAACTCGAGAAAGACGGCGAAATCGTCGTGCATCGGGTCACGGACGAGCACGCACCGGTTACGGTCAAGACCCTGTATGGCTGGGACAAGAAGATCCCGACGACGCAGCTCTGGCATCACAAGTCCTGCGGCCAGTGCGGCAACATTCCGGGTTACCCCGCATCCCTCTTGTGGCTTATGAACAAGATGGACATCAAGTACCTTGATGAGACTGACCAGACCTCATGTACGGCATGGAACTACCACGGTTCGGGCATCGGCAACATCGAGAGCCTGGCGGCTGTATTCCTGCGGAACTTCCATCAAGCCTACGTCTCCGCGAAAGCGCAGGGGTTGCCGGACGGCTACTTCTACCCGCTGGTGCATTGCGGCACGTCGTTCGGTAACTACAAGGAAGTACGTGGTTACCTGTTGCACTCAGCGAAGCTACGCGAACGCGTCAAGACTATTCTGGGCAAGCTCGGCCGTCTCGTTGACGGCAAACTCCTGATTCCGGAAGAGGTTGTGCATTATTCGGAATGGGTGCACGTGATGCGCGATCGCATTAAGGAACACCAGGTCATCGATTGCAGCAACATTCGCGCCACGGTGCATCCGGCATGTCATGTCTACAAAATGGTTCCCGAGGACGCCATTTACGATGACGATATTCTCGAAGGCAATCGCGTTGCTGTTACTACGGGCGTGCTGGAAACGCTGGGTACGCAGGTCATCGACTACTCGACCTGGTACGACTGCTGTGGTTTTGGTTTCCGCCACATCATTTCAGAACGCGAATTCACGCGTTCGTTTGCCATTGACCGCAAGTTGCGGGTAGCGCAGGAAGAGGCGCGCGCTGACATGATGGTTGGCCACGACACGGGCTGCATAACGACGCTTGATAAGAATCAGTGGATCGGCGCAGCAGTCGGTAAACCGGTGGAGCTGCCGGTACTTGCCGACATCCAGTTCGCGGCCCTGGTTTGTGGCGCGCATCCCTACAAGATTGTGCAATCGCACTGGCATGCTTCGCCGACGGAGCAACTGATGGAAAAGCTGGGCATCGACTGGCAGGCGAAAAAAGCAGAGTTCGAGTTGTACCTGAAGGACGTGGAAGCGGGCAGGGGCGAGACCCTTTACGACCCGCGTTTGATGATTACATCGGGCCCAGGCTTCAAAGCCATAGAGAATAAGGGCCAAGAGACATAGGCAATAAAAATGAGTAAACCTGTTCTAGTTATTGGCGGCGGACCTGCCGGTTTGGCCGCAGCTCACAGTCTTGCCTCGGTTGGCAAGGAGTGTGTCATCGTCGAGAAAGAAGACAAACTTGGCGGTGCGCCGATTTTGTCCGGCTACGCCAAGCTCGTGCCTACGGGCGAGTGGGCGAAAGATGCGATCGGTGGCATGGTCAAACGCGTCGAGGATGAAGCCGGTGTCTCAGTTGTAACGGGCGCAACCGTCACGGATTTTGACGGTACGCCGGGCGATTTCACAGCCAAGCTGTCCAATGGCGACGCTGTCGAAGCCGAGGCGGTCATACTCTGCAGTGGCTTCACGCATTTTGATTCGGTCAACAAGCCTGAATGGGGTTTCGGCACTTACCCGGACGTCGTCACGACTACGCAGGTCGAGCAGATGATCTCGTCAGGCGACGGTGTGCGTTGCCCGTCCGATGGCCGCAAGCCGAAACGTGTCGCGATTCTTCTCTGCGTTGGCTCGCGTGATCGCCAGATTGGCCGCGAGTGGTGCTCGAAAATTTGCTGCACCGTATCGTCGAATATGGCGATGGAAATTCGTGAAGAGTTGCCTGATTGCCATGTGTACATCTACTACATGGATATCCGTACTTTCGGACTGTACGAGACGAAGTATTACTGGAAGAGCCAGGAAGAGTTCAAAGTCAAATACATCAAGGCACGTATCGCCGAAGTGACGTCCGATGGCGAGAAGCTAATCGTCAAAGGCGAAGATACGCTGGTCAAGCGCCCGATCACGATTCCGTTCGATATGGTTGTGCATGCTATAGGCATGGATCCCAATGTCGAGAATCCCGCGATTTCGGAGACATTCGGCGTAGACCTGGAAGAACACGGCTACATCGACGTCGCGCATCGCTACGGCGCGATGGGCGAAACGTCTCGGCCCGGTATTTACGTTGCTGGTTCGGCGACGGGTCCGGAGACCATCGACGATTCGATCGCACAAGGGCATGCCTGCGCCATGGCAGTGCTTTCCAACGCGAAGAATCTGAAGTCGGCGTAAGCCGCGCGTACTGATGGCAACCCGGTCCGCAATGAAACCGCTTGAGTTGGAGCGCCCTGTGCTCGACCTTCACGGTCCTGCGATTCGGGCCGGTTTCCAGGCCATGGTCAATGGCAGCGAAGAGCTTGGCGGAATTGAACGCTACGTCGATGCCGTGAAACTGAAGAGCGCGGTGTTCCAGCAGGCACTCGTCGAAAACAATGTTGCCGAACTCGATCTCGAAACCTTTAAAGGTCTTTGCACGTTCATGTCGACTGTACGCCGCCGTATCGGCGCGTGGCTTAATGAGGATGCATTTGTTGACGTGCGCGAGGGCATTGTCGAGCTTTTTGATGACGCCGAGCACATCGAGAACCGCATAAGCCGTTTCTGCGGTCGTTTCCCGACAGACAAAAAGCATCGCTGGGTGAAGGATCTCGCGGTCGAACTCCTGCACAATGCCGATCCTGAGCGCGTGCCGCTCATGAATCGCTGGGTTTGGGATGCGAAGTCCAACACAGGCGTCATTCGCGAGATCTGGCACGGTGACAACGTCGATCACATTACGATACCCGTAGCCGATGGGTACGGTACCTACATCATGCTGCGAGAGGAGCTTAGTCAGTTCCTGAGCGAAAATGGCATCTTCCGCGATGTCCTGTTCTACGTTGATGTGCTGTGTGCACAGATTTACGCGCAGTACATTTGCGAACAGGGCGGCAGCTACCTGCGCGCCGATTTCACGGCACCGGAAGATCCCATGCAACACACACGTCGCCTGCTTGGCCTGGACGGGGTCCAGCCGGGTGACGGCAGAACTCGTCTGAAGGCCATCAATGGCGAGGCTTTCGTTCTTGATGACAGCACCAAGCTGAACTAACGGGAAACCTGAATGCCCATTCATGAAAAATCGCTGATTCGCCCGGAGAATCTCACCACGCACGATGAGCTGGTTCTCGACGGTGTCGACGTGTCCGGCCACTGGAGCACGTTCATTGAGACCCGGGTTGTTAAGGATTACAACGAAAGCATGGAAGAAGAGATCGCGGCGTTGCCGGGTGGCGAACACATTCATCGCTGCTGGCAGTGTGGCTCCTGCACCAACTCGTGCACGGTCAATGCGATCAACCCCGACTTCAACCCGCGCTACTGGATCTACCTTATCCGCATGGGCTATGAGTCGGAATTGCTGCGCGACAAAGACATCATCTGGCAATGCGTATCGTGCAACAAGTGCACGTATGCCTGTCCTCGCGACGTGTTCCCCGAGGGTGTTATGAAAGCGACCGCGCACTGGCTCGAGAAAAAGGGGCACACGACAAAATCGCCCTCGATGCATTTTGACGAGGTTTTCACAGAGCAGATTGTCAAGACAGGCAAGATCGAAGAAAGCCGAACTATACGACGCTTCTTCTCCAGAACCGGACAAGCGCTCATGCAGCCGTGGATGGTTGAAATGGTCAAGCGCATGCTGAAGGGCCTGCCTGTCAGCCTGCTGACGCGCATGGGTCTTGCGACCCTGTTCGCACCAAGGACCAGCGACTGGTCGAGGGCATCGGCGGCGCTCGAGGAATACATCGACGAACAAGAAGAGAAACAGGCGCAGGCACTGAGTCTTGCCGAACTGGTTGAAACGGCCAAGCAAGACGTGGCTGCCTGACGAGGAACCTGATGACTACGAAAGACAAATACAAGAAGGTCGCCTACTATCCGGGCTGCGCGCTCGAGGGAACCGGCCACGCTTACAATCGCTCCACGAAGGCTGTGGGCAAGAAACTCGGTCTCGATCTCGTCGAGGTCAAGGACTGGAATTGCTGCGGCGCGATGGAGGTCAAGAACATCGACCCGAAAATCCAGACGTATCTGTCATCGCGGGTCATGTCGACCGCGGCGAACGAGATGGATATGGATGTTGTCATGGCGCCATGTAATGGCTGTTATCACAACCTCAAGAAGGCTGAATACGATCTGGCGAACGACGAGGAATCCGTCGAAGTGGTTGATCGCCTGTCAAAGAAAGCGGGGCACAAGACTTACGAGTCCGGCCAGGTCGAGACCATTCACGCGCTCGACTGGATAAAGGATTCGATCGGCGAGGAAGGCCTGGCTGAGCGCGTCAAGAATTCGCTGAGCGGCATCAAGGTTGCGAACTACTACGGCTGCATGTACACGCGGCCACGCCATATCTTTCCCGAAAAAGATCAGGGACCGGGCAGTGAGTCGACGTCCAAGCCGCACTTCATGGATGATCTGCTGGCCGCCGCTGGCGCTGAAAACGTTGATTTTCCGCTCAAGACCGCATGCTGCGGTGGCGCCCACACGCTTTCGGATAGTGACACCTCGACGAAGCTCGTGCTGAATATCCTCAAAGCGGCCAAATTGTCGGGCGCAGATGTCATCGCGACGGAATGCCCGACCTGCCACTCCGGGCTCGAAATGCACCAGATTCGGGCTGAGAAGACGCTAGGCGAAAAGGTCGACATCAAGATCCTCTATTTCACCCAGTTGCTTGGTATGGCCCTGGGTCTCAAGGCGAAAAAAGTCGGCGTGCACGAGAACGTCTCTGACTCGATGAAGTTTCTCAAGGAAAAAGGCCTCGGATGAGGAGCCTGGCAGAACTCGAGGCCGTCTTTGACGCGCCACCACCCGCCACCAATTTC
>CALDZH010000025.1 GCA_937944275.1 uncultured Woeseiaceae bacterium | reverse complement strand
GGCCACTACGAATTACTGTTACGTATGCGTGATGAGGACGGCGAGCTTGTCAGTCCTGACCAGTTCATTCCCGCGGCGGAACGCTACAATCTCATGTCGACGCTTGATCGCTGGGTCATTCACGAGGCTCTTTCCAAACTCGCCGACCGCAGCGAAGACGGCGAGGCAAAATTCACTCTCGCGATCAATTTGTCCGGCACTTCGCTCAGCGAAGACCGCTTCCTCGACTACGTCATATCCGAACTCGAAGCCCAGAAGTTGCCGAAAGGAGCGATCTGTTTCGAGATTACAGAGACAGCCGCGATCTCCAATTTATCTCGCGTAGTACATTTCATGCGAGCTCTGAAAGAGCTTGGTTGTAAATTCTCTCTCGATGATTTCGGCAGCGGCCTGTCGTCATTCACCTACCTCAAGAACCTGCCGGTCGACTATCTCAAGATCGATGGCCATTTCATCAGTAATGTCGCTGAGGACAATGTCGATGAGAGCATGGTTAAGGCAATTGCCGAGGTCGGCAGCGCGATGGGTATCGAGACTATCGCTGAACGTGTCGAGACCAGGGAGGTACTGGACAAGCTGGCCGCACTTGGCGTTGAGTATGCGCAGGGCTATTACATCGCCCGGCCTGCCTCGGTCGAGTCTTTCGAGCCCTGGGGCGAAGACGCCGATTCCAGGCAGTTGGCCTGATCACATCCGCATTTGCCGTGGGCGTGGGGTGGCGTAACGGTTCTGTTACGGTACACTCAGATAGAGTCAGGTAAATCGCAGATACGGAATGACACGAGAGTCCCACCCAGGCATCGTTCACGCGTTGTTGTCGCCCGAAGAACCCGGGCCGTTCAGAGTGCTCAACCCCCTTGCTGAACATCCGGTTCTGCTGATCTGCGACCACGCCAGCTACCGTTTCCCCAAATCTTTGGGTGATATGGGACTTGATCCATTTGCACGCCGTTGCCACCTGGCGATCGATATCGGTGCCGGTCCTGTAACGGAGCGTCTGGCCCAGACCCTCGGCGTAACGGCCGTGGTGCACAATTACTCGAGACTGGTGGTTGACTGCAACCGACAACTCATGGACCCGAGCGCATTCCTCGAGTACGGCGACGGCATACTCGTGCCGGGCAATCGCAACCTTCATCGGGCTGACAAGGATCTGCGGGCAAGTGCTTTGTATTGGCCCTATCACTGCGCCATCGATGAGCAGATACAGCGTCTCGGCAAAGCGGGTCCGCCGCCGGCATTTATCTCCATTCACAGTTTCACTCCAGTGTTGAACGGCGAATCGCGTGAGTGGCAAATGGGTGTGCTGTGGGACAAGGACGAGAAGATGCGTGACGTATTTCTCGAAGGCTTGCGAGGGGCGGGCTACAAGGTCGGCGATAACGAACCTTATTCGGGAAAAGCCCCGCAGGATTTCACGATAGATCACCATGCCGAAGAAATAAATCTGCCGCATGTCGGCATAGAGATTCGGCAAGACCTTATTGACGATGATGCAGGTGTGGTGGAGATTGCCAAAGTGATGCATCGCATCATCGCATCAATACCGGAACAACTTGGCATGAAAGGCCAGCGTATCAGCGCGTAGTTTCGCTTTAGAAGAAAGGTGCAGGGGATGGGAATTCGCGAGCCGTCGTTCACGATCGGAGTAGAAGAAGAATATCTGTTGGTTGACAAGGAGACGCGAAGTCTCGTTATTGATCCACCGGAAACGCTGATGGCTGAGGCCGAGGAGAAATGCGGCGCGCAGGTAACGTCCGAGCTGTTGAAGTCGCAAATCGAAATCGGCACCAAGGTCTGCACGAACATCCAGGAAGCGCATGAGGATCTCGCGCGTCTGCGCAAGAACATCATCGATGTAGCTGGCAACCATGGCATCGCGCCCATTGCTGCATCGACCCACCCGTTTTCGAAATGGGTGGATCAGAAGCACACCGAGAAAGACCGCTACGATCAATTGACAGACGAAATGCAGGGTGCTGCAAGGCGCCTCCTCATCTGCGGCATGCACGTACATGTCGGTATCGAGGATAATGAACTGCGGATCGACATGATGAACCAGCTTTCGTATTTTTTGCCGCATCTGCTGGCGTTGTCCTGTTCATCACCGTTCTGGCTAGGCGAGGACACGGGGCTCAAAAGTTACAGGCTGACGATTTTCGACGCTTTGCCACGAACAGGTGTACCGGAACGCTTTGCCAGCTGGGCAGAGTACGAGCGCCATGTCGACATACTCAGGAACGCGGGTTTGATTGAAGATTCAACCCGGGTCTGGTGGGACTTGCGGCCGAGCGGAAAGTTTCCGACGCTCGAGACGCGCATCATGGATGTGTGTACTCGCCTCAAAGACACGGTCGCGCTCGCGGCGCTCTTGTGTTGCATCATGCGCATGCTGTTCCGTTTGCGGACGCGCAATCAACGCTGGCGTTTGTACACGCCAATGCTGATTCGAGAGAATCGCTGGCGGGCGATGCGCTACAGTTTCGACGAGGGTTTGATCGATCTCGCCAGGGGGACGGTTGTACCGTTTGCCGAACTCATGGATGAACTGTGCTCACTTGTTGCAGAAGATGCAAAGGCGCTCGGTTGTGAGAAGGAGATCAGCGGCATCCAGGATATCCTTACTCGCGGTACCAGCGCGCACCGGCAGTCGAAAATCTACGAACTGGAGCGAGCGTCGGGCGCGAGCAGGGAGGATGCCCTTAAATCAGTAGTGGATATGCTGATTGCGGATACGGCTACAGGCCTTTGAGAGAGCCATTTTTAGACCGATTTAGCGTGTTTTTGTGACCTGATCCGCACCGCGGGTGCGGGAATGCGGAACAGGTCGCATTATGTAGTACTGGTCGCGGATAGCATTGTCCGCATGGTGTCGGTGACGAAAATCCTGCCGCTTGTCCTGGCGGTATCGTCCATTGCGTATCTGTTCCTGGCGGTGCGCGTTGCGCGCTCGACGCCACAAAACCCGAATAACCTCGTGAGTTTTTTCCTGGTGCTGATTGCGGGCATGATCGCCGGTTCGGCGTTCTCCTACGGGGCAACTGACCCGACGCTCTATGGCATCGGCCGTACGCTCAGCTTCTTTTCGGCCGGATTCATCCCGGTCGTTTTCTACATGATCTACCGCGAATATGCGGTTGGTCCTGCGCACGTCCTGTTCATCGCGATGCTGTTCATTGTTCCGATCGTGACGACGGTGCTGGCATTCACAAATTCAATGCACGGCATGGTCTGGAGCGTCATTGAGACGGACGCTGGGTGGCATTTCTCCGAGATGACCGACCATTACTGGTACAACCGAGTTTACGCACCATTTACCTATGGCCTGTTTGGCTACACGGCAATTGCCTTGGTTGGCCGACTGCCGTCAATCGCACCGGCGCATCGCAAGACAGTCGGTATACTGCTCACCTGCGCGCTGTTGCCGTTTGCCGTTAGTGTTGCGAATACTGTCCTCGGAATGGGCCCACCAGACTTCCCGTTTACGACGTCAACCTTAACCCTGCTGTTTCCGATCATGGCCTACGCGGGCCTTAAAATGCGCATGCAGGAATTCAGCCCACTTGCTTACCAGACATTGTTCGACCATGTTCGCGACCCGATATTCGTTCTGGATAACGAGCAGTGCATCATCTGCACGAACAAGGCCGCGCAGCAGTTACTGCAGAGTAACGAAAGCGACCTTATCGGTTGCAAATTGTGGGAAGATTTTCCGGCAGCTCGTGCAATTCTCGAACAAGCAAAAGAACTCGATCTTACGCAGACGCTGCGCATGGATACCAACAGCGTCTACGAATTGAGTGTAGGGCCGCTGACTGGCAAAAATGGCGAAAACCTCGGTATGGTCGTGGTATGCCGCGATGTTACGGACCGTCGTTTCGCGCTGAGCCAGCTTGCAGAAAGCGAGCATCTTGTGCGCACTCTTATCGAGACTTCGTCGAACGGTATTTTGCGCTTTGCACGAGATCCCAACGATCCAGATCACAAATATCGATGCGTGTTCGCTAACCGGGCTGCGGAATCATTCGCCGGCGATAGTGCTGGTACATTGGTGGGCATGCCGTTGGAAATGCTCGAACAGTTCGATCCCCAACGCCTGCTGGAGCATTTCACCTCCGAGGACCAGCCGCTCACGCAGATCAGTTATGAGACCGCGAATAAGGGCGATGATGGCGAGAAGTGGCTGCGAATCGTGGCGGAACCGGTGGGCGAAGATTTCTCGGTGACGCTCATAGACATTACGCAACGCAAGCACGATGAAAACCAAATGCTCGCCGATGCGCTGCGCGATCCTCTGACAGGTATTCTGAATCGCCGGGGTTTTGAACAGGAAGGTTCTTCATGTATTCGGCACAGCAGCATCGGCGCCGTCTTGTACCTGGATCTGAATCAGTTCAAGTCGATCAATGACCGTTTTGGGCATCAGGCTGGCGACGCACTCCTCAAAGCCTTCGGCCATCGCCTCGAATTCTGCCTGCGCCCTGAAGATATTCTGGGACGCCTCGGTGGCGATGAGTTTGCAATTGTCCTGCCGGGCGTCGGGATAGATGACGTCAAGCATATTGCGGAGCGCCTCGTGCAGAATGCATCGGAGGCCTACATCATCCAGGGACAGGAAATAAAGTGCACTGCCAGCGTTGGTATTGCGCTGATGCCAAAGCACGGCAAAGAGCTCTGGCACCTGTTGAGTGTTGCCGACGAGGCCATGTACACGGCGAAGTCCATCACCGAAGAAGAAGCAGCAAACGATCGTGGCGCCTATGTGGACGCAGCCACCGCGTCGTAGCCCTTTGAGTGGTGGCGGCTAGCCGTGGATGCTCTGTAACTCAGCAAGCAAATCAGCTTTGTTCATCTCGCCCACAGGTAGCGCCACCATCGCCTCTACCCGGTTGCGCAGACGAGTATAGGCAGCGTCAAAATCACCGTCCGCAGCCGGGTCGGGAATTCCCCAGTGAACAGTTATTGGCGCACCATTCCAGATAGGGCAGGCTTCGCCTGCGGCGTTGTCGCAGACTGTGATAACAATATCGATGGCAGGTGCTTCGGCACCACTGAACCGATCCCAGGATTTTGACTCCAGACCGTCCACCGAATGACGTTCCTGACGGAGCTTTTGGAGTGCGCCGGGATTCACTTTTCCGACAGGGCGACTGCCTGTGCTATAGGCGCGGAACTTGTCGCCTCCGAGTTCATTTATAAGCACTTCACCCAGGATGCTGCGCGCGGAATTACCCGTGCACAGGACCAGTACATTCATCGTCATAGTCAGGCCGTAATTAATCGGTGGCGGGTTAGCTAAGGCGCTGGCACGACTTTCAGATCGATTACGCCCGGTGTATCTGTGTCCAGCAGGATCAGATC
>CALDZH010000024.1 GCA_937944275.1 uncultured Woeseiaceae bacterium | reverse complement strand
CCACTCGTCGGCCGTGTTCGACTCGAGGATGACCGGCATGCGGTGATGCAAGGGGGTCATGAACTCGTTGGCCTCGGTCGTGATCAGCGTCGCTGTCTGCAGCGAGTCACCGCTCTCCTTATCCGTCCAGTTTTCCCAAAGCCCCGCCAGCGAAAACGGCTCGCCGCTCGCCAGTGAAATGTAATAGGGCGTCTTCGCGTCACCTTCCCTGCGCCATTCGTAGAAGCCATCAGCGAGAACGACGCAGCGACGATGTCGATAAGCTGCCCGGTACGCAGGCTTCTCGGCAACCGTTTCGGCACGCGCGTTGATCATGCGATTACCTATTGACGTGTCTTTTGCCCAAAATGGCACCAACCCCCAACGCAGCATGACCAGCTCACGCTGCTCGTTTTGGTCCTCGCGAATAGCTGCAATGAATTGCGTCGGAGCGATATTGTAGTGAGGCTGGACTTCGATGGACGCGGATACGCCAAACAGGGCGGCGGCAGCTTCGCTTGGTGAATAGAAAGCAAAACGTCCGCACATGGTTTACTCCCGGATCCCGATGCCTCGCTGCATCAGGAACATGCACCCGGAGAACAAGAGGACGACGAATGCGATCAGGATTGTATATGCGTAGCCGATACCAATGTCGGACGAGCCCAGGACGCCGTATCGAAACGCGTTGACCATGTAGAGAATAGGGTTGGCTTTCGAAACGTTTTGCCAGAACTCGGGCAGCATCGAGATCGAATAAAACACACCACCCAAATACGTCAGCGGCGTGAGCACAAATGTCGGAACAATCGAAATATCATCAAACTTCTTTGCAAATACGGCATTGATGAAGCCGGCAAGCGCGAAAACGATCGACGATAGCAAAACGATTGAAATCATGATGAAAGGATGCGCGACCTGCAGATTGGTGAAGAACAACGCGATAATCGTAACGAGCATCCCGACGAGCAAGCCACGCAATACGCCTCCGGCCACATGGCCGATGATGATCGTCGCGTAGGACATCGGCGCGACGAGCATCTCTTCGAGGTGGCGACCGAACTTGGCGCCGAAGAATGATGACACGACGTTCCCGTAGGAGTTTGTAATCACCGACATCATGATCAGCCCGGGTGCTATGTACTGCATGTAATCGAAGCCGTCCATGACGCCGATACGGCGACCAATAAGGTTGCCGAATATAATGAAGTACAGCGTCATCGTAATTGCGGGCGGCACGATTGTCTGGATCCAGATGCGAAGTACACGAACCATTTCTTTGCGGATGATGGTTTTTACGGCGACGAGGTTCAGGGCTAGGTTCATGTGCTTGTTCCCTTGTTCTCGACAAGATGCATAAACATCTCTTCGAGGCGGTTCGCCTTGTTCCGAAGACTAACCACATGAATACCACAGTCATCAAGTTGCCCGAAAAGATCGTTGAGATCAGTCTCGGGTCCTTTCTCAACCTCCAGCTCACCGTCATTGCGTAATCGGGTTTTGAAGCCCCGAAGTTCGGGCGCTTGCGCAAGTTCATCCGAAAGGCTGAGGACGAAAACCTCGCGTTGCAGCTTGCGCAGTACCTCGCTCATGCGCGCGTCCTCGATGATTGTGCCTTCGTCGATTATCGCAATATGGCGGCACAGCGACTCGGCTTCCTCGAGGTAGTGCGTGGTCAGAATAATCGTCGTACCAGCCTCATTTATCTTCTGCAGGTAATCCCACATCGACCGGCGAATCTCGATATCAACACCGGCGGTCGGCTCGTCCAGAATCAGCAGCTTCGGCTCGTGCACCAAGGCTCGGGCAATCATCAGGCGGCGCTTCATGCCGCCGGACAGGCTACGGGCGGTATCGTTACGGCGGTCCCATAATCGAAGCTCACGCAGGTACTTCTCCACGCGCTCCCTGGCGCGCTTGCCGCCGATACCGTAGTAGCCGGCCTGGTTGAAAACAATATTGCCAACCGTTTCCCAGAGATTCAGGTTGATCTCCTGCGGCACAATGCCGAGGCAGGCTTTGGCTGCTTCCTGCTCAGTGTCGAGGTTATGGCCGAAAATCTCGACCTCGCCGCCCGACTTGTTCACAAGCGAGGAAATAATCCCGATAGCCGTAGTTTTGCCGGCGCCGTTTGGGCCAAGCAGAGCGTAGAAGTCCCCGGTCTCAACAGTGAGGTTGATGCCCTTCAGTGCCTGGTTGCCGTTGCTGTAGGTCTTGGTGAGGTTTTTGATTGAAAGCGCGCTCATGAGGCCGCGTATTGTAACCGCGTGCAGCCAAAGTCACACCTTGTCTGCAACCTGCCGCACAATTTGCGGTGTACGACAGGCCGCCGCCCTCATGCGGTCGTTATACGCTGGCTGGCTCGTCATAAGCATTGATTGCAGGGCACCAATCTGGACAAAGCCCCTGTGCAGCATCGAGGCAGTCTCCAGTCGCGGCTCAATAAGATGACGGTTTGACGTGCACTCGAGAACTCGCATCATCGTCACCGACATGATCTTTTCGCACCAGCGTGACGGCGCCCCCGTGACAATTCGCGCTGCATAAGGATTACGGCGCGCCAGCGACCAGATGAAAGACAGTCCGGGTGACTGCACCTCGTGCAACTCATCATTGGACTGCGGCCGTTCGTCGAGGAGGTCCTGCTGCGGGCGCGTTTCCAGCAATCCACGCCACAGGTCATCATCCTGCTCGCGAAATGAAAACAACAGGAACGGTGCCGTAGCCATCCGGTCCCGGAGCGTGGGCGTCAGCTTGCCAGCAGCAATATCGCTAGCGCCCCGGCACCTGAGCCAGGCACGATTCAATGCCTCGACGTTGGCCAGGTCATCCCTGGTTAGCCCTTCGTATTCCATACAGCCCCCTTTTTGAACGGTTTGCCCAGATCTTTATCCTATTTTTCGGTCGTTTTCCGAATTACTTGTATTTGTTCTTGTTTGACCATTAGTGGATATTATACGGTATCGTAATACCACATATGGTCTTTTTCTATCATAAAGAGCAAAAAATGAGACTTACCGACGATCGCTACGCAGGGGAACGCAGCCAGTTCGAGCTGGCACTCAGGATGATCCGCCATGAGGCGCGCACGCGCACAATCAGGGAATGCACCGGCCTATCAGACGACAGGATTCGCAAATTGTACGCGAGATATTTTCGCAACAGCGGGCTGTCGAACATCAAGCGCCGCCGTGGCAAATCCCCGCGCCAGGTGCAACGCTACGTAAAGAGTCCTGTAAACCAGTCACAAGCCACCACTCTGGTCGCACTATTCTGCGCCGGCCTTCTCATACGTATCGACGGCGAAGACCGGGTACATGCCCGTTGGCCTCGACCAGACGTCGAATTCGGGCATCGACTTTGCCGGGCCTACGAAACATACCTCCTGCTGCACGCCGACGCGAAGCTCAATTTCGAGTGGGCCTGGAATCTGCTCCAGTGCATTTCATACAACGACGAGCTGTACCTTGCGGAATGCAGTACTTGTGATGCTCGGTACGTGCAGGACGCCTACGCGATCGACAGCAAAGTCTGCCCTACATGCGAGATTGCTATAACTTCCGGTACACTGGCGACACACGGAGTTTGCGTGTAACACAACAAGAAACCGCAAAGGGAGTTATACCAAATGCTAAAAGAGTTCAAAGAGTTTGCGATGCGTGGCAACGTCGTCGATATGGCAGTCGGCATCATTATCGGCGCCGCGTTCGGCAAGATCGTTTCATCGCTTGTGTCTGATGTCATCATGCCGCCGATCGGGATGATCATGGGAAGCGTGAGCTTCAGCGATTTGGCGCTGGCCCTCGGCGAAGGCGAGGGTGCCGCCACGCTCAACTACGGCATCTTCATCGACACGGTGATCAACTTTGTCATCGTTGCCCTCGCTGTCTTCATGCTGATCAAGGGGATCAACTCGATGAAGAAGAAGGAAGAAGAGAAGCCAGCCGAGCCACCCAAGCCGTCGGCTGAGGAAACCTTGCTCACTGAAATACGCGACCTGCTCGCCAAGAACTAGTAACGGCCCATTTGGGCCAACGCTATCTTTCATGGAAGATCACAACGTCTTCGCGGGTGCGTTCGTCGATCGTAATGGCGAGCGCCGCAAAGATCCTGACTGGCTGGCCGAAGCGCTCTCGAGTAAAGAGACGAGCTTCGTGCCGGTCTGGGGTGATCGCTGCCTTGTGGGTGGCGACCCTCCCGGCGCGGTTCTGCTTGAACGCAGGCAGGTAGACCACCTCATTCGCGAAGATAACGTCATCTTTCTCGGCCTGTTTCGTAACCAGCCTGCATTTGCAGTAGCAGTGAGCCGCAACATAGACGCGCCTTACGCGGAAGTCGGCGAGTTCAAGGACCTGCGTTTCCTGGGAACGGTATTGCCACCGGACGAGGCCAATCTGGTCGCACATGCCCGCGCACTCGTGCTGTGGCACGGCGCAACCCTGTATTGCGGCAAATGCGGCTCCGCCTCCCAGCCCGATGCTGGTGGCAATACTCGCCGTTGCTGCAATCCTGACTGCAACCAGGAGATATTTCCGCGCACCGATCCGGCGATCATTGTTCTGGTCGCCGATGGCGACCGCTGTGTACTCGGGCGTCAGGCAGACTGGCCAGAGGGTCGTTACTCAACGATTGCCGGATTTGTCGAGCCTGGCGAGAGTCTCGAAGATGCCGTTCGCCGGGAAGTATACGAGGAGACTAATATTCGAGTAGGAGCGGTGCGCTATCACAGCTCGCAGCCGTGGCCATTTCCTTCGGCGCTGATGCTTGGGTTCATTGCTGAAGCAACGTCGGATGACATCAATCTTAACGATGGCGAACTCGAAGATGCGCGCTGGTTTACGCGCGATCAGCTGAAGGCCGGCAAAGTCGGGTTGCCTTTTAGCATATCGATCGCAAGGCGGCTCGTAGACCATTTCATCAGTGATAACTGATTGTGTGCCTCATCGTGCTGAGCTTCGGGCAACACCCAGACTACCCGCTGATTCTCGCGGCCAATCGCGATGAGTTTCATGCGCGACCAACGCAGGACGCACACTGGTGGCCGGACAAACCCGATGTCGTCGGCGGTCGCGACTTGCAGGCCGGTGGAACCTGGCTCGCGCTGCAGAAAAGGGGGCGTTTCGCAACGGTCACCAATTTCCGTGATGCACAGCCGCCCTCCCCGAAGCGCCGGTCGCGCGGGCACCTGGTAACAGGGTTCCTTGAATGCAATAGTTCACCGGAAGACTATCTCGGGACAATTGACGAAGATGCCTATGCCGGTTTCAACCTGATCGTCGGCACCGCGAGCGAGGTTGCTTACCTGTCGAATCGCGAGGACGGCACACGTGAGCTTTCGCCGGGGACATACGGACTCAGCAATGCACTGCTCGACGGACCGTGGCACAAGGTCGAAAGCAGCAAGGAAAAATTGTCATCATTACTCGCTGCAGACTCGGTCAATGAGACCAGTCTTATGCGCCTGATGAATGATCGTGACAAAGCGCCCGTGGCCGAGGTAGAACGTGGCCAGCATAAATTCGCGACGGCGCATGCCATTACGGCGCCTTTTATCGTCTTGCCCGACTATGGCACTCGCTGTACCACGGTGATCCTCGCTGACAAAGAAGGCCACTGGTCTTTTGCGGAGCGCCGATTTGACCCTGCCGGGGAGCTGACCGGCAAGTCACGGTTCACGTTTGCAGCGAAACAATAGAGCTGTGGAGTCTCTTCCCGTGGCTCAACCGTCCATTCACTCCTCGACGAACTCAAACACCGAATCGACTGTCGCGTCGAAATGCCTTGCGATCAGGAACGCGAGCGTCAGCGAAGGCGAGTAACGTCCCTGCTCCAGCAGCACGATGGTCTGGCGCGAGCAGCCAACGGCGGTCGCGAGCTGCTGTTGCGTTATTTCGCCATGTGCAAAACGCAGCTCTCTGATCCGATTGCGGACCCTAACCTTGTCCAAATCGTTCACCCAGCCAATATCCGAGAAGTATGCCTGCGGCTTGGCCGATGAAACTAATCATCACGATCGAACCAAACATCAGGTAGAGGTAGACCATCGGCACGGCACCTTCAGCATGAAAATGCTGTCCCAATGCGACCAGCCAGATCGCAAGACTGACCAGTACAAATCCAATCTGATAGGTCCCGGCCTGTGCCAGGACTTGTCGATCGCGCTCATCAAATCGCGCCGAGCGTTGCAACGCCAAGCCATGCGTT
>CALDZH010000023.1 GCA_937944275.1 uncultured Woeseiaceae bacterium | reverse complement strand
TTGGTACTCCCTAGGGGACTCGAACCCCTGTTGCCGCCGTGAGAGGGCGGAGTCCTAACCGCTAGACGAAGGGAGCGTTTTGGCCGGTCCGTCCGAACCGGGGGCGCTATTATACGGCTGGAGCGCCCTCGCTCAAGCCATATTTTGGATATTTAAGGTGTTCTGGGGGTAGCATGTGTCTAGCTGTTATCATACTGCGCCAATAATGACCTCCAGACGGATTAGCTGTTGAAGAAGAACCCGAAGTACGGGTCGCAAGAACCAAGAATAATCTCCCGAGCGGACCACAACGTCACTCGGGCCGAGTTTTCCAAAAGCGCACTCAAGGTTCTGTACCGATTGAACAAGGCGGGCTATCAGGCCTTTCTCGTGGGCGGCTGCGTGCGTGATGCCATGCTTGAGCTGCACCCGAAGGATTTCGATGTGGCCACGAACGCGACCCCGGAAGAAGTCAAGGCGCTGTTCGGCAACTGTCGCCTGATTGGTCGCCGTTTTCGTCTGGCGCATGTGCGCTTCGGTCGCGAGATTATCGAGGTCGCTACGTTCCGGGCCGCTGCCATCAGTGAGCACGACGATCATCACAGCGATGACGAAGGACGCATCCTGCGAGATAACGTCTATGGTTCCATCGACGAGGATGTCTGGCGACGCGATTTCACGTGCAATGCGCTGTACTACAACATCGCTGATTTCAGCATCTGGGATTACACGGGCGGATTTGAGGACGTCAAGCGGAAACGCATCGTGTTGATCGGGGATCCCGAAAAGCGTATGCGTGAGGATCCGGTGCGTATGCTGCGCGCAATCCGATTTGCCGCCAAGCTTGATTTTGAAATCGACGAACCGGTGATAAAGGCGATCGATCATCATTCACACTTGTTGACCAACGTTCCGGCGGCGCGCCTGTTCGACGAGTTTCTGAAGCTGTTCCAGGCGGGTAATGCCGAGAGAACCTTCGATCTGCTGCATGACCACGGCCTGTTTCGAGAGATATTCCCGGCAACAGATGAGGAGCTTGCGAAGGACGCCGGCTTTATGCGTTTCACGCGTGCGGCGCTGCAGAACACCGACCGCCGCGTGCAAGACGGTAAGTCCGTAACACCGATGTTCCTGCTCGGTGTATTCCTGTGGTTGCCAGTCAAGAAGCTGGCAGAAATCCGGCGCTCCGAAGAAAAAATGTCCGAGTCGCAGTCGCTGAGCCTTGCATCTTATGAAATCGTGGCGCAACAACAGCGTCGGATTTCTATTCCGAAGCGCTTCACTGTCCCAATGCGGGAGATGTTGTCTCTGCAACCGCGTTTCGAATTCAAGCGCGGCAAACGCGCAATGAAGCTTCTTGACCACCGGCGTTTTCGTGCGGCCTACGATTTTATGCTGTTGCTGGCGGAAGTCGGTCTTGGCAGCCAGGAAACTGCAAAGTTCTGGACCGAGGTGCAGTTGCAGTCGGCCGAAGAGCGGGCACAGAGCTTTCAGATTGGGCAATCACCCGGCAAGAAGAAGCGCCGGCCGCGCCGCAGGCGACGCGGAAAGCCCGCGCAAGATCAATGAGCTCTCACAAGCACTGGTATCCGGCATACGTTGGTATCGGCAGCAATCTGCAAGGACCCGCAAGGCAGATCGATGAAGCGACCGATTTGCTCGCGGAAATTCCTGGTATACAGCTTTTTTCCGTATCGCAAAAATACCGTTCGGCGCCATTTGGCGGCGTGGAGCAACCCGATTTCGTTAATGTGGTTGCTGCGTTGTTGACACGCCTTGCGCCTCAGGACCTTCTTGGCACGTTGCAAGATATCGAAATCCGGCAAGGCCGCGAGCGCAACAATATACGCTGGGGACCGCGCGTCCTCGACCTTGACCTTCTGGTCTACTCCGACTGGAAAATCGACGAACCGGGCCTTACTGTTCCTCATCCGGGCATCGGCGAGCGAAATTTTGTATTGTTGCCCCTCGGAGAGATCGCGCCGGAACTTGTGGTCCCTGGTTTGGGCAGGGTCGCCGGGATTCCCGTGAATATGGATGAGCCGAGCGTTTCTCGCATCACCTGAAGGAGACATGTGTCCGTTAGCCCCTTGAAAACATCAGCCAATTCATCGCGTTATATCGCTATCGAGGGACCGATCGGTGTCGGTAAGACGGCGCTGGCGAAACGTCTTGCCGAGAGCCTGTCTGCTGACCTGATCCTCGAAGAAATCGAGGCGAATCCGTTTCTCGAACGTTTTTATCGAGACGGTCGCTCAGCGGCTCTGCCTGCTCAGATGTTTTTTCTTTTTGCACGGGCGCGGCAGATTGAGGACTTGCGCCAGTCGGATCTGTTTTCAAACGTCCGGATCTCCGACTACCTGTTCACGCGCGACCGCCTGTTTGCGGAGTTGAATCTCGATGCCGAGGAACTGAATCTGTACGATCAGATCGCAGACAATCTCGCCGTCGATGCACCGGTGCCGGATCTCGTGATTTATCTTCAGTCATCGGTTGATGCGCTCATGCAAAGGCTTGTCCGCCGCAATTCGAGCTACGATCGTTATGTGGACAGGGCCTACCTCGAAAAACTGACTGACGCCTATGCTCGGTTTTTCCACGCTTACGACGAAGGGCCGCTCCTGATAGTTAATGCGTCGCAAATCGATCCGGTTAATAATGATGCAGATTTCGAACAGCTATTCCGGCAAATTGAACGCACGACGGGCGGTCGCCACTTTTTCAATCCGGTAGCGGCGGCATTGGCCTGACAGGTTAACCCTCATGTATACCCAGCTTGAACAACGCGGCATGCCGGAGCCTCCGGTCAATGTCTCTACTCTGCGCAAGATGAAAGCAGATGATGAGCCGATCGCCTGCCTGACCGCATACGACGCCAGCTACGCGGCGCTGGTGGATGCGGCGCGCACTGACCTGGTACTGGTTGGTGACTCGCTGGGGATGGTCATTCAGGGCCACGATACGACGGTTCCCGTAACTGTTGACGACATCATCTACCACTCGAGGATGGTTGCGCGGGGCTTGCGACGGGCATTTCTGGTCGCCGACATGCCATTCATGAGCTACACGAAACCCGGGCAGGCGCTCGACAATGCGGTTCGCCTCATGCAGGAAGGTGGTGCCATGATGGTCAAACTGGAAGGCGGCGATGACCAGGTACAGATCGTCGAACACCTCGCACGTCACGATATCCCGGTTTGTGCACACCTTGGATTAAAGCCGCAGTCAGTTCACAAGATTGGCGGTTTCAAGGTGCAGGGCAGAGAGCCGGACAAAGCCAGGGAAATGCTTGCCTCGGCCAAGCGGCTGCAGGATGCCGGCGCTGACATAGTATTGCTCGAGTGCGTGCCCAATGAAGCAGGCAAGATGGTCACCGCGGCGCTGGATGTACCTGTCATCGGTATCGGCGCGGGTCCCGATGTTGATGGACAGATCCTCGTCCTGTACGACATTCTCGACATAACGCAGGGACGTACACCGCGTTTCGTCAAGAACTTTCAGGCTGGTTGCGACTCGCCACTGGCCGCCTTGCAGTCCTATGTCCGGGCTGTGAAGGACAAGGCCTATCCCGAACCGGAGCATTGCTTCTCTTAGCAGGTCACAACCAATCGTGTTAGTTACGCACACCAAGGACGAACTCGTCGAACAGACCGCCGATTGGCGGCGCCATGAGGAACACATAGCGCTCGTGCCAACGATGGGAAATCTGCATGCCGGTCATCTTGCCCTGGTTGATCTTGCGCGTGAGCATGCCGAGCGGGTCATCGTCAGTATTTTCGTTAATCCAACGCAGTTCGGTGTGGACGAAGACTTTGATGCATATCCGCGCACGCTCGAACGCGACAAGCGTCGGCTGAAAACGACAGCTGCGGATATGATTTTCGCCCCCAGCGTCGATACCGTGTATCCGTTCGGTCTGGAGATGGCGACTAAGGTGTCGGTGCCTGGACTCACTGAGAATTTTTGTGGCGCAACGCGACCGGGTCATTTCGATGGCGTCACCACGGTTGTCGCCCGGCTTTTCGCGCTTGTGCAGCCCGATGTTGCGGTGTTCGGCCAGAAGGACTACCAGCAACAACTCGTTTTACGACACATGACGCAAGATATGAATTTGCCAATCAGCATTATCACGGGCGAAACCGTGCGCAATGAGCAGGGTTTGGCACTCAGTTCGCGCAACAGCTATCTGACCGAGGAGGAACGCGCAACGGCGCCGCTACTTTACGAGACGCTGACAACGATGAGTGGTGAACTGAAAAACGGACGCCGCGATTTTGACCAACTTGAAGCGTCGGCTATTGCGCGGCTATCCAGCGCAGGCTTCGATGTTGACTACTTTTCGATTCGGCGCGCACAGAATCTCGAGGTTCCGGATCGTGACTGCGATGACCTGGTCGTACTGGTTGCCGCCAGGCTGGGAGAGGCTCGTCTGATTGACAATATCGTTGTTACGATTTGACCGCTTTTATCAGCACGACTATTTCGAGACCCTGTCACGGCCCGCATGCTTGGCTCGATAGAGCGCTGCATCAGCGTCACGTATCAGTGACTCCAGCGTGCCCTGTGGTTTCAGTTCCGCGACGCCCATCGAAATTCTGATTGGAATCTGGATCAATGAATCCGTTGTGTCGCCCGTTCCACCGCTGACATTTTTCAGAACTCGCTCTCCAATTTCTATGGCCTGTTGTGCATCGACGTCGGGAAGCAGGGCCGCGAACTCATCACCCCCATAACGGACGAGGAGATCGCGTGGACGGAGTTGCTGTCGCAGGATATTTGATACTGCGGCAAGTGCGCGATCGCCTGCGATATGTCCGAACATGTCGTTGAACTGTTTAAAGTTGTCTACATCGATCATCATCATCGCGACAGGTTTATTCTTTTCGATACAACGGGCGACCTCCTTAGGAAAAAGGTCCTCCATTGCATGACGATTGGCCAGTCTGGTCAGTGCGTCTGTTGTGGCATGTTGCTCAAACTTGCGTAACTCACCGTAGCTGTCCGCGATTACACGGTTGTGACTTCGTACTCGTTCGGACAGCACGACAAGCAGATTTTTTGCGAATTCATGTGAGGCGTCGACCATATCCCACAGCACGGACTGGTGTATGAGAAGCAAGTGGGTATTCTCGGCCGCGATTACGTACGCGGACGGGTCACGGTCCTCGATGATCGACATTTCGCCGACGCATTCGCCGGCCTCCATGGTTACGAGTATAGGTGCCTCTGGCGAACCAACGTGAATATTCAGGCTGCCGGACAGGACGACAAAAACGTGCTCGTTCTTTTCACCGGGGGACAGGAGGTATTCTCCTTCTTCAAGATCCCGGCGGTCGCAACGCTGCAAGAGGCCCTGAATATCATCGGGATAGACGTCCTTGAACAGCTCTAGGCTGTTAAGCAACGAGCGCTTGTAGTCCGAAGTTATGGTAAACGATTCCTGCATACCTGTATTGTCAAGGAGTCAGAGAGCAAGAACTGCCGACCAGAACACACTATGTACAATCAATTACATTATTTGCCGTCCGCGCAAAGCTCCTCGCGAGCTGTGGCGAACTCTGCCCGATCTTCTCCGGAAGGCTCCGGGTACCGCAATCCAATGCTTTGCAGCGTATCAATAATGGTGTCGGCGACGCGGGCGCGCATGTAGGGCTTGTCATCGGCCGGAATGGCGTACCAGGGAGCCCATGGCCTTGAAGTGGCATTTAGTGCTTCTTCATAGGCGAGCATGTAATCGTCCCAGTGGCGCCGTTCCTTCACATCGTTGGGTTCGAATTTCCAGTTTTTCTCCGCTTCGTCGAGACGTGACAGAAATCGCCGTTTCTGTTCCTCTTTCGACACGTTCAACCAGAATTTCAGAATGACCGTGCCATTTCGCGCGAGATGTTCCTCCTGCTCACGAATAGACCTGAGCCGTTCATCCCAGATCGTCTCCATGTTTATTTCACCCGGAAGTTTCTGGTAGCCAAGTATCTTGGGGTGTACGCGCACGACAAGAACCTCTTCATACTGGCTGCGATTGAATATTCCGATACGCCCACGCTCGGGCAGTCGGCAGGTCGTGCGCCACAGGAAGTCGTGATCAAGTTCGAGACTCGAGGGTTTTTTGAAACTGAATACCTGGCAACCGGACGGGTCGACTCCCTGCATGACCGAGCGGATTGTGCTGTCCTTTCCGGCCGCATCCATCGCCTGAAAGACAAGCAGGATTGCGTGCTTGTCGCCGGCGGCAAGCACACGTTGTAACTTGTTCAGGTCTTCTGTGCGCTTGCGGCGGTGCTTCCCTTTGTGCGGTGTGCCGTTCGTCAGCGGCACTGAACTGGCCTCGGCAACTTTGAATGTGCCGTCGAACGGAACCAGGTACTCGGAATCAATGGCCTCAAACATCATCGGTCTCCATTTCTTGTTCATCATGTTGCGCAAGTGCCCAATCGACATGCTCCGCAACGAGCTCCGTCTCGCCATGCTGCCGCGACTTCAGTGCGGCGACAACCTCAGGCGTGGATTTTGCATTGCCGAGCCCAACCGCCAGGTTGCGCGACCATTGTTGGTAGCCAATGCGGCGGATTGCACTGCCTTCGGTTTTGGCTAACCACGTTTCCTCATCCCAGGTGAACAGTTCAGTGAGTTCGGCTTTATCCAGTTCGTGCCGCGGCGCGAAGTCAGCCTCGGAAGTCAGTTTCGCAAACTTGTTCCAGGGGCAAAACAACTGGCAGTCGTCACAGCCATAGATGCGGTTGCCGATGGCCTTGCGAAATTCGAGTGGAATCGGTTCTTTCGATTCAATTGTGAGATAGGAAATGCAACGTCGTGCGTCGAGCGAGTAGGGTGCGACAATCGCTTTCGTTGGACAGACATCGATGCATGCTGTACACGATCCGCAGTGCGATACTTCGACCTCATCTACCGGCAAAGGCAGGTCTGTGTAGAGTTCGCCGAGGAAGAACCATGAGCCCTCGTTACGATTGATGAGGTTTGTGTGCTTTCCGACCCAGCCCAACCCCGCTTTTTCTGCGATGGCTTTCTCAAGGACCGGTGCGCTGTCAACAAACACGCGATAGCCGAAATCGCCAATGCGCTCCTCGATGCGACGGGTGAGTTGGCGCAGTCGTCCGCGCAGGACCTTGTGGTAATCCCGACCGAGGGCATATCGTGATACGTATGCGCGCGAATCGTGGTCCAGAAGTTGCGTCATTTTTGCCTGTGGTTCCGGCAGGTAGTCCATGCGCACGGAGATAACTCGAACGGTGCCGGGTACGAGAACATCCGGGCGACTGCGCTTGCTGCCATGACGTTCCATGTAGTCCATCGAGCCGTGAAATCGTGCGGCAAGCCAGTCATACAGCCGCTTTTCTGCAGTCGCGAGGTTGATGTCGCTGATACCGGCTTGCTGAAAGCCGAGTTCGCGACACCAGCTGACGATCTCATCCCTGAGCGCCGCCATATCGGTATTGCCGTATTGGTCGCGAGTACTAGTCAATGTAAGTTCCTGATTGGCTGACAGTATAATCATGACTATGCAAAGCCTGCCCACAAACATCTACTCTGTTGCTGCCGTACGCGAAACGGACCGCACCACGATCGAGGATCACGGTGTGCCCGGGTATACGCTGATGACGCGGGCTGGTGAGGCGGCCGTGCGCGAGGCCAGACAGGCTTTTCCCGACAGCCGACGGTGGCAGATAGTCTGTGGTGCCGGTAACAATGGCGGCGATGGATATGTTGTGGCGCGCATCGCCGCGCAGGAAGGCATCGCTGTCTCCGTCGTGTCGCTGGTCGATCCTGGAAAGCTGAGTGGCGATGCGGCGACCGCATACGGCGATTTCGGCGCGCAGGGAGGAGCGGTTGTGCCCTGGTCCGGTCACCTGGATAACGGGGCGGAATTACTGGTTGACGGAATCCTCGGTAGCGGGCTGGAGCGGGACGTCGGTGGGGAGTTTGCTGACGCAGTTGCGGCGATCAATGGGCACGAGGCACCGGTACTGGCTCTGGATATACCGACTGGCATCAATGGCGATACCGGGCAGGTACTAGGATGCGCGGTCGATGCAGACCTGACTGTGACATTTGTCGGTTTGAAATCCGGCTTGTTCCTTGGCGCAGGGCTCGATCATTGCGGAGAGATCCGGTTTGCAGGTCTCGATATTCCGGATGCGTATCGTGAGACTATTGAGCCGGCCTTTCGGCGTATCGATGACGAATTCCTGTCCGGCTTGCTAAGACCGCGCAGGCGCACGGCCCATAAGGGCGATTTCGGTCACGTGCTGGTTGTCGGCGGTGGCGAAGGCATGCCGGGTGCCGTGCGGCTCGCAGGCGAAGCGGCCCTTCGGACTGGGGCAGGGCGAGTAAGTATTGCGACACATCCGTCGCACGCGGCGATTGTGGTGGCCTCCCGGCCTGAACTCATGTCGCACGCGGTGGCGAATGCTGCCGATCTCGAGCCACTGCTCGAGAAAGCCGATGTTCTCGCATTTGGCCCGGGGCTTGGTCGGTCGGCATGGGCGCAAGAAATGTATGAACGTATTTCCACGGTTACACAACCCATGGTCTGGGATGCTGATGCCCTTAATCTGCTCGCGGCCAACCCGAAATCGGTCGGACATCGTGTAATTACGCCGCATCCGGGCGAGGCGGCAACGCTTTTGGGTGCAACAACCAGGACTGTTCAGGCGGACCGGCCGGCGGCGCTGGTGCGTCTGGCAGAGAAATACGGTGGCACTGTTGTTCTAAAGGGAGCGGGCACGCTCGTGTCGTCATCTGCGTCTGTTCCTGTGCTGTGCACGTCCGGCAACCCGGGTATGGCGTCACCCGGTATGGGTGATGTGCTTACCGGAATAGTCGCGGCATTGCTTGGGCAGGGCCTTGATCCTGAGCAGGCTGCAGCGGCTGGTGTTGAGTTTCATGCGCGCGCGGGCGATCGGGCCGCTGTGGCCGGGGAGCGCGGACTCGTCGCATCGGACCTCATGGAGCAACTTCGAGCGATCCTCAATCCATGAAGCGTTTCCTTCCGGACGAAGCGGCAACGATTGCCTTTGGCCAGGAGGTACTCGACGCATTGCCCGTCGATCTGGCAGGCTGGACGATGCTGCTCCACGGCGAATTAGGAGCCGGGAAATCGACGTTTGCTCGGGCTTTGATAAGAGCGGCGGGCCATTTGGGGCCCGTGCCGAGCCCGACCTATACCCTCGTCGAGCCGTATTCTCTTTCGAGAGGGAATATCTACCACGTCGATTTATATAGAGTTTCAGATGAAGAGGAGCTGCGATACCTCGGTTGGAACGAGCTGGAAAACGGCTGCCGCATTGTTGAATGGCCAGATCGTGCACCAGGAATCACTGAGCAGGCTGATTTGGCGCTCACGCTCACCTACGAGGGCGAAGGCCGGACCGCCGATCTCGTTGGCCTCAGCGATCGCGGCAAAGCCCTTGTTTCAAGACTCATGCCGAAGGGTCCAGTTACTTAGACTCAGAATAAGGTAACCGCCACCACTGACTAAGAAGATTAAGTAAGTCTGTTATCTCTATAATTTTTCAGCGAAAACTATTGGTTTTTTCTGCCAGCATCGTATACTCACCCGACATAATTCCGAATTCTGGCTTCGAGATTTCACTTGATGGCCCAAATCAGACTAACTACGTATGTACTTCTGCTGCTGCTCGCTCCGGTGGCGTTCGCCGCTTCATCGGTCGAAAATGTCCGTATATGGTCGGAAAAGAACAAAACCCGGGTCGTTCTGGACCTGAGCAAGTCGGTACAGCACAACATATTCACGCTACGGGGCCCTGATCGCCTTGTCATCGACCTCAAGGACAGCCGCCTGGCCAAATCCCTGACTGCGATGCCGCAGGGTGCGGGCGCGGTTCGCTCGATTCGCAGTGCCGTGCGGTCCAATGGCCAGCTGCGTGTGGTTCTGGATTTGAATACGGCCGTGCGTTCCCGCACTTTTACCGCAGGCCCCAATGCAACCTATGGTGACAGGCTGGTAATCGACCTCGAAAAGGTAGGCGCGCCATCGACGGTCAAGCGGGCGTCGGAAGAGTACCGGCCCGGGCGCGACATTGTCATTGCCATCGATGCAGGTCATGGTGGTAAGGATCCGGGCGCCATCGGTCAGAAGCGCACCCGTGAAAAAGACGTCGCCCTGCAAATCAGCCGTGAGTTGGCCAAGCGTATCGACGCCGAGCCTGGCATGAAGGCTGTTTTGATTCGCAACAGCGATATTTACATTGACCACCGCATGCGCACAGCCATTGCACGGCGCCACAAAGCCGATCTGTTTGTCTCGATTCACGCTGACGCTGTCGATGACAGGCGTGCACACGGTGCGTCTGTTTACGCGCTGTCCTTGAAGGGCGCGAGCGACGAGGCAGCCAGGCAGCTTGCGCGGCGTGAGAATGCGTCGGTCGGCGGTGTATCTCTCGAGGATAAGGACGATGTGCTTGCTTCCGTACTGCTCGATCTGTCACAAAACGCGGCGCTGAGCGCGAGCCTCGATGTAGGTAATCAGGTAGCAAAGGAGATGGGTACGATCACCAAGATGCACCGTAAGACCGTGCAGCAGGCTGGATTCCTCGTGCTTAAATCGCCCGACTTGCCCTCGATACTTGTTGAGAGCGCTTACATTTCGAACCCCAGCGAGGAAAAGAAGTTGCGCGACAAGGGTTACCAGGTCCGCCTGTCCAATGCAGTGTTGGCGGGCATCCGCAACTATTTCTATACGAACCCGCCGCCCGATACGCAGATCGCGATGGATTTGCGTCGCGAGCCAACGCGCCAGGTTCGCCATGTCGTTTCCCGGGGCGACACGGTTTCGGAGATCGCTGAACGTTATAACGTGAGCAAGGCGTCCATCCGACGTGCCAACAAACTCTCCAACGACAAAATCCGTATCGGCCAGACGCTGAGCATCCCGATCTTCGCCGGGGGCTGATAATCCGGCATAATCCGCTGGATGCCTATCCAGCAACTTCCCAGTCACCTGATCAACCAGATCGCCGCAGGCGAGGTCGTGGAGCGCCCGGCGTCCGTCGTGAAGGAACTGGTCGAGAACAGCCTTGATGCAGGGGCTCAGGCCGTACAGGTAGATGTTGTGGCGGGCGGTCAGAAACTCATTCGTATTCGCGACGATGGCAAAGGGATCGACAAGGCAGAGCTCGCACTCGCGTTGTCGCGACATGCGACAAGCAAGATTTCGAGTCTCGATGATCTCGAAGCAGTGGCGTCGCTTGGTTTTCGGGGAGAAGCTCTGCCGAGCATCGCGTCGGTTGCGAGGCTGACAATTTGTTCACGTGCGCAGGATGGGGGTTCCGCCTGGCAGGTCGAAGCCGACGGCGGGCATACAAGCAATCCTGCGCCGGCTGCGCACCCGCAGGGTACGACGGTCGAAGTCCATGATCTGTTTTACAACACGCCTGCTCGACGCCGCTTCCTGCGTACGGAGCGGACCGAGTTCGGGCATATCGAAAAATGGATACGGCGGCTCGCGCTGTCTCGACCGGAGATTGCATTCACGCTGACGCACAATCAGCGTACCGTGTTGCAGCTCGTCGCGGCGAAAGACGAAGAAACGCAGCTTCAGCGCATCGCGAAGATCTGCGGCGACGCGTTTGGCGAGCAGTGTGTCTACGTCGAGCGCGAAGTCGAAGGCATTGCTCTGTCAGGGTGGATTGGTCTTCCGACATTCAATCGCAGTCAACCCGATCTGCAATACTGGTTTGTTAATGGCCGTAGCGTGACCGACAAAACGCTCTCTCATGCAGTGCGCCATGCATACAGAGACGTGCTGTTTCACGGCCGATATCCTGCTTACGTTCTTAATCTGACGATGGATCCTACAGGCGTGGATGCGAATGCTCACCCGGCGAAACACGAGGTACGTTTTCGCGACGGACGGCGTGTGCACGGCGTTGTCGCGCAAACTGTCGAGGTCGCGCTCGGAAACACTCGCCCCGGGGGTCACGATGTAACGCCAATCCCGATGACGCGGGACGCGGTATTCAACCAGGGGGCTATTCCTCTATCGACGCGACCCGCGCCAACCGCCGTGCGTGAAACGCTGGCCGCCTATCGTTCAATGGCGACGGCGCCGTCTCTGGCTGATGTCCCGGAGGACGCAAGGGAAGTGCCGCCACTTGGCTTTGCCGTTGCGCAGCTGGCAGGGGTTTATATTCTTGCCGAAAACAAGGACGGACTCGTCATTATCGATATGCATGCAGCCCATGAGCGCATCACTTACGAGAAACTCAAGCAGAGTTATGACGACCGTGATCTCGTTCGACAGCCTCTGCTCGTGCCGGAGGCGGTTGCCGTTGCCGAGAGCGAGGCTAATCTTGTCGAGGAATCGGGCGGCGCGCTGGAAAAACTGGGCCTGGTCGTCGACCGCTCCGGCCCTACCACACTAACCGTACGGGAAGTTCCCGCATTACTCAGAAACGCCGATGTCGAGTCGTTGTTACGAGACGTTTTGGCGGATATTTCAGAGTCCGGTCAGAGCAGCCGAGTCGAAGCGGCGAGCGATGAACTGCTGTCCACCATGGCCTGCCACCATTCGGTCCGTGCGAACCGCTTGCTGTCGCTCGATGAGATGAATGCTCTGTTGCGTGAAATGGAGGCGACAGAGCGTGCGGACCAGTGCAACCATGGCCGCCCAACGTGGACGGCGATCACGATGGCCGAACTCGACCGATTATTCCTGCGCGGCCGTTAGGACAGCGGCATGCACGCAACGGCCATTCTTCTGATGGGCCCCACCGCAACGGGCAAGACCGATCTTGCCATCAGCCTGTGCAAGCGCTTCCCCTGCGACGTCATCAGCGTGGATTCGACGCTTGTCTATCGCGGCATGGATATCGGTACGGCGAAACCGGGTACCGAAACACTGGAGCGCACGCCGCATCGCCTCATCGACATCCGCGATCCGGAGGAGAGCTACTCCGCGGGTGAGTTCATTCGCGATGCGTATCGCGAAATGGATGACATCCTGGCTGCGGGGCGAATCCCGCTGTTGGTTGGTGGCACGATGATGTACTTTCGTGCGCTTACCGAAGGGATCGCGGAACTCCCTTCCGCGGACCAAGAGCTTCGACAGGCGATCGATGCCGAGGCTGCCGAGTCAGGCTGGCCCGCCATGCATGAAAAACTGCAACAGGTTGACCCTGCGGTCGCGACGCGTATTCAACCGAACGACAAGCAGAGAATTCAGCGTGCGCTCGAGGTCTACCGCTCCAGCGGTACGCCAATGTCCGAGTGGCAAAAGGAGTCGGCTCCGCTGCGTGATGACATCAAGTACCTCAAGATAGGACTGAATATCGAGCCTCGCAGCCTGTTACACGAGCGCATCGCGAGGCGCCTCCATGCCATGCTTGAAGAGGGCTTCCTTGATGAGATGCGGCGGCTTCGGGAGCGCCCTGAATTGCGCGCAGATTGCCCGGCAATGCGCTCGGTAGGGTATCGCCAGTTCTGGCAATACCTCGACGGAGATTGTTCGCTTGAGGAGGCAAGCGACCGGGCCCTGTTTGCCACACGGCAGCTCGCCAAGCGTCAAATCACCTGGTTGCGCTCAGAAAAAGACATTTTTCTCGCCGATCCCCTTGAAGCTGGCGTGATTGATGCTATATCGGCTTTTCTGGTGCAGTCCCTGTGATAGACTTTTTAATGCGCTTAGGCAGAAAGCCGCTGAAGGGCATCCCGGCGCCACCGGGCAGCGGTTTTCTAAAAACTGAATAACAATAAGGAGACCCAACATGGCTAAAGGGCAAACTTTGCAAGACCCCTTCCTGAATATCCTTCGTAAAGAAAAGATTCCGGTATCGATTTACCTTGTCAACGGCATCAAACTGCAAGGGCAGGTCGATTCTTTTGATCAGTTCGTGGTCTTGCTCAAGAACAGCGTGAACCAGATGGTCTACAAGCACGCTATTTCAACGGTCGTACCGTCACGCAATGTACGCCTGCCTTTGCCGGACGATGAGTCGGGAGATGGTGACGACTAAGATTACACACCGGTATCCGTGCCAGGAGGTCGTGATTGTTTGAACGACCGCAAAGTGGCGAGCGAGCAGTCCTCGTCCACGCGAGTCCCGACGGATTACCTGACAAGTCTGAACGTGAGGAGTTTGCCGAACTGGCCCGTTCCGCGGGTGCAGTGATTACGGGCGAGCTTGTTAGTTCACGTCGTCGTCCAGACCCACGTTATTTCATCGGTAAGGGGAAACTCGACGAACTCCGCAAGCTGATTGAAGAAAACGAGGCTGAACTCGTCATATCATCGGCGGCGCTGAATCCGAGCCAGGAACGCAATCTCGAAAAAGAACTCCGCTGTCGCGTACTTGATCGCGCCGGTCTTATTCTCGACATCTTTGCGCAACGAGCGCGCAGCTTTGAGGGCAAACTGCAAGTCGAGCTCGCGCAACTGCAACACCTGTCGACGCGCCTGGTGCGCGGCTGGACTCATCTGGAACGCCAGAAAGGCGGTATCGGTTTACGTGGCCCGGGTGAAACGCAGCTCGAGACCGACAGAAGGCTCGTGGGCCAGCGTATCCGGCAGCTGACGGAGCGCCTTGAGCATGTTGATACGCGTCGTACGATCAATCGCCGCAATCGCATGCGAGCCGAGATTCCCACCGTTGCGTTGGTCGGCTACACGAATGCCGGTAAATCGACTTTGTTCAATGCGCTTACCAATGCCAGCGTTTATGTGGAAGATCAGTTGTTTGCAACGCTGGACCCGACGGTTCGCCGCCTGGATTTGCCTGAAGGCGAGCATGTTGTGCTGGCCGATACGGTTGGTTTTGTTCGCGACCTTCCTCACGAGTTGATAGCAGCTTTCAGGTCGACCTTGCAGGAGGCGCGGGAGGCGGACTTGATTCTGCACCTTATCGATGCGAGCGACCCCAATCGTTGGCAGCGCGTTCGGCAGGTCAATTCTGTCCTCAAGCAACTTGAAGCCGATCAAGTGCCGCAGATTCGGGTGTACAATAAGATCGACAAGCTCGATAGAAAGCCGCGTATAACGAATAATCGCGAAGGCGAGGGCCGTGCTGTATGGATTTCCGCCGTCACCGGCGAAGGCCTGCCGCTGCTCAAGGATGCGATCGCAAGGCGCCTCCGGCAAGAGACCGTGCACCGTTTCATTCGTCTCGAGCCGGGGCAGGGTAGGCAGCGCGCAAAACTATTTGAGCTGGGCGCGGTCCTTAATGAGGAGGCGCTCGAGGAAGGTGGTTGGTCGCTGGAGCTGAAAATGGCGGAAAAGGACTTGCGGCGCTTCCTGAAGCGTGAAAACCTCACTGAAGAACAACTGATACCGGAGTCGATAACTCAGTCGGCACCCGCAGCAAACGAGTAGGAAAATATGGCTTGGAATGAAGGTGGAAATGGCAAAGACCCGTGGAAACGCGACGGGGGAGAGCCAAATGATCTCGATCAGATGGTGCAGGATCTGCAAAAACGGTTTGGCAGCATCTTGGGCGGAAACAGTAGCGGAGGCGGCATAGTCTTGATTGTCATGCTGCTGATTGCGTGGGGGCTGACCGGCTTCTATCGCGTAGATGCTGCCGAGCGTGGCGTCGTACAGCGTTTTGGTTCGTATGTCGAGCCTGTCACGATGCCTGGTCTGCGCTGGCACTTCCCGTATCCTGTAGAGACGGTCGATGTCGTCAACATCGAGGAGGTTAACGACTTTAACTACTCAACCGAGATGCTGACCGCGGACCTTTGGTATGTCTATATCGACATCGCCGTGCAGTATCGTCGCACAGATCCGGTCAAGTTCAGCTTCCTCGTTGAAGACCCGGACCAGACTCTCCAGGATCTGACCGAAAGCGCGCTGCGTGGCGTTGTCGGGACGAGCACCCTGGAATCGCTGATCGGTGAAAGGCGCGAGGAAATTCCGGCACGCACCATTGTCGAATTGCAGGACACGCTCGACGGCTATGGCGCGGGTCTGTCTGTCACGTCGATCAACATCAATAAAGTGAACTATCCGACGGCCGTGGAGGATGCAGTAGCCGATACGCTGCGTGCCACGAATGATGGTGATCGTTACAAATTTGAGGCTGAGAAGTACGCGAACGACATCGTGCCAAAAGCGCGAGGCCAGGCCCAGGTGATCTTGCAGGATGCAGAAGCCTATCGTGAGCGAGTTGTTGCTGAAGCGGAAGGCGATGCTTCGCGCTTCGAAGCCTTGCTTGTCGAGTACCAGAAAGCGCCTCGTGTCACGCGTGATCGCCTTTATATCGAAGCCGTAGAAGCGGTTTACGCTGAGTCAGCCAAGGTCCTGATCGACACTGATGGCAGCGGTAACCTGCTGTACTTGCCGCTCAACGAGATCATGAACCGGTCAGGTGTCAATATGCCATCGATCGAAAATGGCAACCTGCAGAATGCAGCTCGACCGGGAGCGCAGGATGAGGAGCGGCAAGAGACGCGAAATCCGCGCGAAAGGAGTACCCGTCAATGAATAACACACGATTTGGAATCCTTGTCGGGCTCGGTTTGGTCCTTGTTATAGTCGGATTGTCTGCGTTTACGGTTAACGAACGTGAGCTCGCTATCAAGTTGCGCTTTGGTCAGGTTCGGGCCGCCCAGTACGAGCCTGGTCTGCATTGGAAATTCCCGCTGATTGAGACGGTTCAAAAATTCCCGGGCCGCATTCTGAAAATCGATGACGCACCGCAGGAGGTGTTTACACTCGATCGCCAAAACATGACGGTCGACTTTTTTGTGAAGTGGCGCATTGTAGATGAGGTGAAATTCTATACCTCGACCGGTGGCTCGCAGCAGGCAGCCGTTGATCGACTGCGGGAGATCATCAAGAACTCGGTGGTGACGGAATTCGGCAAGCGCTCGACGCGCGAAGCAATCTCTGTGCAGCGGATGGAGATCATGCGCGACATGCTGGCCATGGCACGACCGACGGCCGAAGGGCTCGGCGTTGAACTCGTGGACTTTCGTGTCAAGCAGGTTGAGTTTGTCGCTGAAGCGCGGGAGTCTGTTTACCGGCAAATGCGTGCTGAACGCGAGCAGCTCGCGGCGCAAACTCGCGCAGAGGGACGTGAGGCGGCTGCACTGATTACTTCCACGGCAGACAAGAATCGGACAGTAATTCTTGCAGATGCCGACAGGCAGAGTCAGATGATCCGCGGTGAGGGCGATGCGAGGTCGGCGGAAATATATGCCAGTGCGTACAGCAAGGATCCGGAATTCTACGCGTTTTACCGCAGTATCAACGCTTACAGGAATGCGTTTGGCAAGAGGGGCGACATTCTTGTGCTGGATCCGAATAACGAGTTCTTCCGCTATCTAAACCAGTCCGGCGGCAATCAATAACGTATAACGCTGAAGTTGCGCGATGAACTGGACTGAGATACTGACGGCGGTGGCGCTCGTGCTGGTGCTTGAGGGCATGCTGCCATTCATATCGCCTCGGAAGTATCGTGAGATGGTGGCGGAAATTTCGCGCCTGGGGGACAATCACATTCGCACTGTCGGGTTCGTTGTAATGATCGTTGGAGTCGTGGTGCTTTTTCTTGTGCGTAGCTAAGTGCAAGCAGACTGAAGAGCAGAAAAGTCATGGGTAAGAACGTAGTTGTTATCGGCACCCAGTGGGGGGATGAAGGCAAAGGAAAGATTGTCGACCTCCTAACGGATCGCGCCGCGGCTGTTGTACGTTTTCAGGGTGGCCACAACGCCGGACACACGCTCGTTATCGACGGCGTGAAGACGGTGTTGCACCTGATACCGTCTGGCATTCTGCGCGATGGAGTCGATTGCCTGATAGGCAATGGCGTCGTGCTGGCGCTCGATGCGCTGGTGCAGGAGGCCAGCGCACTTATCGAGAGCGGCGTTCCTGTCTACGAGCGGTTGCGGATCAGTCCGGGGTGCCCATTGATTCTGCCATCGCATGTCGCACTGGATGCGGCGCGAGAAAAGGCTCGTGGATCCGGGGCAATCGGAACGACTGGGCGGGGTATTGGCCCTGCTTATGAGGACAAGGTTGCCCGGCGGGCGCTGAAGGTCTCGGATCTGTTTGTGCGAGAGAACTTTGCGGCCAAGCTTGGTGAAGTACTCGACTATCACAATTTTCTGCTGAAAAATTACTTCAAGGCAGACACGGTCGACTTCGCAAAGACGCTTGACGAGGCGATGGAATATGCCGAGATCATAGCGCCTGTGACGGCCGATATTACACAGATTCTTCATGACCTTGCCGCTGCCGACAAGGGCATCCTGTTCGAAGGAGCGCAGGGCAGTTTCCTGGACGTCGATCATGGCACCTATCCGTTTGTGACGTCCTCCAACACCGTTGCCGCTGCGGCAAGCACCGGGACAGGTGTTGGCCCTCGCGACCTCGATTACATCCTCGGAATAGTCAAGGCGTACACGACGCGGGTAGGCGCCGGACCTTTTCCGACGGAGTTGTTTGACGATTATGGCGCGCACCTGGCGAAGGTTGGTGCGGAATTTGGCGCAACGACAGGCCGACCGCGACGCTGTGGTTGGTTCGATGCTGTCGCATTGCGGCGTTCAATCATCAACAGCAGCGTTTCGGGATTATGCGTAACCAAACTTGATGTTCTCGACGAACTGGAGACGATTCAGATTTGTGTGGGCTACGCAATCGACGGAAAACCAATTTCCGGCTTGCCCGTAGTCGTAGATCGTTTTGCAGAGTGCAAGCCGATCTACGAAGAGTGGGCCGGCTGGCGGGAATCAACCGTGGGTGTCACGGCATTTGATAAGTTGCCGGAAAAGGCGCGTGCTTACCTGGCACGCATCGAGGAGCTTGCCGGAGTCCCTGTCGATATTATTTCAACGGGACCTGATCGCGAGCAAACGATAATCAAGACGCATCCGTTCGAATAACAGTAGCGCGAGCAACCAGAGTGAAAAAACGCCTCCACCTCCGCCTGAGGTGGATTCGCTCGATCGCACGGTCACTGCAACGGTCGCCGAATCGCTGAGCCCGCCCGGGTCGGATACTGCGAGACTGAAACGCAGCAAGGTATCTGATGAGACTGAAGGCGCAGAAAATGACGCGCTCGATGTATTTGCCCCACTCAGTACGACCGCCGGTCCCAGCGTTTGCATCCAGGCGTAAGTTAGCGGATCACCGTCGGGGTCATTAGAGCTGCCGCCATCGAGCGTGACCGGACTGCCGCTGCTCACGGTCTGGTTGTTGCCGGCAACCGCATTCGGAGTAGCGTTTACGCCTGTCCCATCCGATATGTTTATTCGCAAAACGCTGCTTCCGCCGATCGATCCGCCTGTAGCATCACTTAGCGTAAGTTCGAAGAATTCACTGTCTTCGCCGCTACCATCATCGAGAATGCCGTACTCGATCCACTTCGGACCAGCGTCGCCATCTGCCCATGTAATAGTGCCGTTTGCCGGGCCCGAGTAATCTGTTCCGGCGGTGGCATTACCATCTGAGATCGAGTACTGAACGGCCAGAGTGCCGGACACGCTGCCTTTGCGCCGCATGACAGCGACCGCTGTGGCGAAACCTCGCTCGGATATTGTTACTTCTTCGCGGTCAAACTCGACCGTCGATATGCCGCCCGGGTCGCTTATATACAGGCTGGCCAGGTTGGGCGACGCCAATGTCGCGCCGCCTTGTGGCGCCGTGAGTTTGATTACGAGGCGTTCGATGTCTTCTGGAACGCCATCGTTCTGGATTCCAAGGTCGATGAATTTGTCCGACGCATCACCGTCGGCCCAGCTCAATGTGCCTTTGGTCGCGACAACGTCAGCAGTCGATCCGTGCGCTGCAAAAATCTCCCAATTGACGACAACCGGTCCGGTTGCGCCACCCAGGCGCTGCACTGTGATGACTGCCGACTCTGTCTCCTCAGCGCCAAATGCTGCCGCCGAAAATGCGAGCGAGCCTTCCTCAACGCTGCGGGTCCTGTCGTCAACGATGTAAAAGCCACTGTCGATATCACTGATCAGGATGTGGCCACTTGGAAGGAACGGATAAGCACCCCATGCACCCGGAAAGCCGACAGAATCCGAAGACGGGAAACTGTCGAAATGGCCAACCTGTATTGGATTCGCGGGGTCGGATATATCCAGTATGGTTAGTCCCCGGGCATAGTTCGACATGTAATAGCGATTACCGCGTACGAAACCGTTATGGTCGATGGCCCTCGTCGGACCGGTCCAGGTTCCGGCCAGCACCGGGGAGGTCAGGTCAGATATCGAGAAGGCGCGCAACGTGGTCAAGAGGCCGCGGTCACGCTCGTCGAGTTCGTCCTGCAGAAAAACATATTGTTTGTCTTCTGACCACCAGCCGGAATGTGAATAGCCAAAGTTGCTATACGGTGTTCGGCTGAGCCGCATCGGATCGCCTGGATCTGTGACATCCCAGATGTCCAGCGACGATTCATTGAAATCAAACAGTACGTCGCAATACGGCGAGGCGCCCGCGTTCACGCACTGTGTGTCCTTGCGTTCATCGGTGACGAGCATCGACGCGGCATCGTGCATATATAGTCGATCCGTTCCTGGCTGGCCGGCAGGTGTCGCCGGTATCGCGATAAATGATGGTGACGCCGGGTCTTCTACGGAGTAAGCGCGAAAACGCCCGTCGCTGAGATTGGATCCTGCAATAACCAGGACCGGATCGTCGTCGGTGAGCGCAAGGCCGGTACTGAAATCAGCCTTCGTGATGTAAACGTTGTGCGCCTCCCGGAAATCACTCGGGCTGTTAACCCGCGAAATACTATGAGGCAATTGCGTCAGGTCAATGACGAACAGTCCGTCCGACGCATTGTCTGCGGTGACGTACGCGTACGCATTCCAGCGGGCGTCAGCCGCGTTCCAGAACTGGTAGACCTTGATGTCACGCCATGTGGTTGTCTGGCCGTCGACAAACCCGATTTCTCGCGGGTTTCGGGCATCCGTGACGTCGTAAACAGCCGTTCCAGTGCTGTACCCCATAATTGCGTATTCGCGATTCGAGTTAAGGTCGACAAACCCCCAGATGTCGGCGCCACGAGCACCGGTACTTCGCCCGGCAACGTGCGCCAGCAGGTCGACCTTTTCGCACGGAAATACATCTGCGAAGCCGCCGACACAGGCCGTTGCAGAGGAGCTGGTGCTGAGACTCTCAAAAGCACTGACAAGCTTTTGTTCCGTTTCGCGACTAAGCCCCTTGGAGTCCGCAATGACCCGGAACCCGCGCATTTCGAGGTCCCTGGCAAACTCGTGCGGGATGCCAACCAGTGTCGCTCCAGGGTCCGCGCGGACATCAATGGCCCCGCTGACCAGATAGAACACGTTTTCCGGAGAATCGAGCGCATAGTCGCCGGTGGCGATACGAATCTGTCCGTTCTTGCCAACTCGCCGCAGCGCGTAGTCGATACTGCGGCAAGGCGCTATCGAGTCCTGGCAGCTGCCAGCATCAACGCCATTGGTTGCCACAAATAAAGGGGGCTCGTCGCTGTCCGCCAGCGCAGGAGGACTGAGTCCAGGCGACAGGGCCGCAGTCATCACAGCGAGGAGTCGAATTACCATCAGGAAAGTCACAGGTCCAAGGAAGTCCCTATAATACCGCCTCATACCATTCTCCAGTGCGCTACAAGTCCACAATCCATGAAATCTTCGTCTTTGACCTTCAAAGCAGGCGCAGGTGCCCTCGAATCTGTGCGCCGGCACGGGTTCGATTTATCGTCGATTGGGACCATTGCAGGCGCCTCGGGCGGTGCCAAATGGCTGGTTTTGAGTCAACTGGACCGAGCTATCCTCCGGAGCGTAGTTCCCCACTTGGACAATCCAGTACACCTGATTGGCAGTTCGATCGGATCCTGGAGGTTTGCGTGCTATGCCCAGGCGGATCCGACGGCGGCCATCGAGAGGTTCGAGAAGGCCTACCTGGAACAGAGTTACAGTGAAAAACCGGATATTGACGAGATCACGGCAAAAAGCCGCGAGATACTGTCAATCGTTCTCGGTGATACGGGCGTAGCCGAGATCCTGAACAGTCCCTTGTTTCGTACTCATATCATGGCAGTACGTAGCCGCCATATCCTGGCATCGGAGAACGCCGTGTTGCTCGCGTTAGGACTAATCACGGCAGCAACGTTGAATGCCGTGAGCCGTTCGACGCTAGGTTGGTCGTTTGAGCGGGCACTGTTCTACGATGAGCGAGAAATCCCGCCTTTTTTTGAGGTCAAGGGATTTCCATTGCAGCGTGTCAAACTGACGCCGGAGAACCTGCAGGATGCCATTGTCGCGACCGGATCGATTCCGCTCGTGTTGTCCGGCGTTCGTGATGTTGCTGGTGCAGAAGCAGGCGTCTACCGGGACGGCGGCGTGATTGACTATCACCTGGACTTGCCGCACAGCGCGCACGAGCGATTCACCCTCTTTCCACATTTCTATGGGCGAATTGTCCCCGGCTGGTTCGACAAGAAACTGGCTTGGCGGCGGCCGCAAGCGGGCAATGTCGACAGGACCATACTCATTAGTCCGTCCGATGACTTCGTGGCGAAATTACCCAATGGCAAGATCCCGGATCGGACGGATTTCGTGAATTTTGAACCCGCTGAGCGCGTACGCATATGGAAGCAATGCGTTACGGCGTGCGTTGCGCTTGCGGACGAGTTTCAGGAGGTAATCGAAAAGGAGCAACTGGCGGCACGCCTCGAACCACTGTGGTAGGCTTTTGCCAAAATAACGAAGGGGGAGTGGGGTGCAAAACTCACCATCAACAGTAGCCCGGCCATATCCGGAGCTAACCTGGGTTGCGCTGATCGTCGGTTGGATTATCGGCTGTGTAATTGCGGTTTCCATTGGTTACGCGGCACTGATTCTCGGGTTTTCGATCGAAGGGTCAGAGCTCGCCGCAATTCTCGGTTTCGGTATTTTGCGCGGCATGCTGCGGCGCAAGAGCATTATCGAGAACAACATTGTGCAGACGATTGCGTCCGGCGTGAACGGCGCATCGTCGGGAATGATGTTCTCTGTGCCGGCGCTGTTTCTGCTCGGTTTTGGCGATCAGTTCGACAAAACTATCCTGACCTTCGGCTGCATCGCGGGGGCGTTTCTCGGCATCGCTTTCATCATTCCGCTGCGCAAACACATGATCGACTACGAACGCCTGACCTACCCGGGCGGCGTCGCGGTTGCGACGATTCTGAAGTCGCCCGGTGCGGGCGTGCGGAAGGCAGTCATACTGCTGGTTGCTGCGCTGATCAGCGCCGGTGTGCATTTCGGGACCATCCAGACCGGTGTATCAGACTGGAATCTCGGCGTGCTGATCGGCATGCCCGAATACATGAACGGTATCTGGTACCTGTCGCTCATGACGGTTGGTGTCGGCTTTATTGCTGGCCGCGGAGGCATCGCATTTATCATTGGCGGCTTCGTTGCGTACTGGTTCCTGTCACCAATGCTGTCGGTCATGGGCGCGTTTCCGGCCGATGCGGCAGGCCAGACGATCGATCAGCCAGGGCCGCTGCGCCTGTTGCTGTATCGGCCGTTCGGCATTGGGATGCTCATCGGCGGTGCAATCATGGGCGTCATTCTCGCGTCGCCGTTGATCATCAGTGCGATCAAGTCGATGCAGAAGGCCGCACAGGTAGCGACAGAGGCATCCAACGACGAAATGCCGATCAAGTTGTTGTATTTCGCTGTCGTTGGCGCCGCTATCCTGTTGTGCTTCATGGCCATTACATCGGTTGAGAGCGTCGGGCTCGTGCAGGGCATTGCTCTGGCCCTGCTCGGTACATTGTGGATCTGGATGGCTGGCATCATCCTTTCCGAAGCCATCGGGCGAACAAACTGGTCACCGCTGTCGGGTATGACGCTGGTCGGCATTACCTTATTGATCATCTTGACCCAGGCATTCGGCATGGAGCGGAGTGACTCGATCATTGCCGCCCTCATGGTGGGTGCCGCGATGTGCGTCGCAATGTCGCAGGCCACTGACCTGATGCTCGATCTCAAGACCGGCTATCTCGTAGGTGCGACACCACGTATGCAGCAGATTGGTCAGTTTGCGGGCGCGTGGCTGGGCCCGATCGTTGTCATCGGCGTCATTTTCGTTCTCAACGAATCGCATGGCCTGGGTAGCGACAAGCTGCCTGCACCGCAGGCACAGGCACTTGCGAGCACGATTGACGGCATCATGGGTGGTGATGTCCCGACCGAGAAATACGCTGCAGGCGCTGTCATGGGCGGCATTCTGTCGGCCGTCATGGGCGGACTTGGGATCACGGTGGGACTGGGTTTCTACCTGCCATTCAACATCGTACTGACTTATTCACTTGGCACGCTCGGTCGTGAGCTTACTGACCGAATCAAAGGCGAGACCTGGAGCGAGGAGGTAGGCATACCAATTGCCGCCGGTCTCATTGTGGGTGAGGCGCTCGTCGGTGTTGGCGACGCATTGAAGATCGTCTTGACGTCGTAAGGGGAGAAAAATGAAAGGTATTGGATTTCTTTTGTTGGTTGCCGGTTTCCTGACCGGCGCCTATGCGACGGCCCTCGACGTCGAAAACGTAAACTGGACTTTATTCGTCGTGGCAGCTGCCGGGGCAGTGCTCGGACTGGTCATGATCAAGCGGGCGGACTCGGCACACGCGCTGTCAGATGCGGTCCTGGAGTTGAACCGTGGTGAGTTACGCGAGTCGATCGACAACGTCGTACGTGATCTCGGCGAGATCATCTCGGATACGGCAACACGCGGCGCGGGGCTTCGTGAGGCGATTGACCTGCGGCTTCGCAATGACCTGCGGCGTTTCGCAGATGCGCGCAGTAGCATGGTGCATCTGTTTGGTCTGCAAGCGTACGCCGACATCATGAGCAGCTTCGCGGCGGGTGAGCGTTACATCAATCGCGTGTGGTCCGCGTCCGCCGACGGCTACGATGAGGAAGCCGAAACCTATCTCGGGAAAGCCGTGCAGCAGTTTGTTGACGCACAACAACAGTTACAACAGGCGACGCAGGGTACGCGCTAGGGAGTTACTTACGACGGCAACGAGTCGTCAGTTCCTTCTGCAACTCATCAACATCCTCGTTCATAAGGTAGTCGGACTGGTCTCTCCATCCACGCAACATCGTGATCGTGCGCTCGTTGACCAGCAAGTGATTCTCGTTTGCCTGCTCACCTATACTCCAGCCAGGTACGGCAATGACTGAGCGCACGCGAATCTTTTGTCCGAGTAAGCGGCACATCTCTTTTTGCAGACGCGCGGTGCCGGCCGCTATTTCAACAAGCGGCGTTTGCCCTTTCCCGGTGGAGAACAACAAATCACTGCCTTTGAGTATCGCGCTGCCGTTTTTTCCGCCTCGGCGTGCCACGACGTTGACTGCGTAAATGCCGGTTTGCCCTACAAGCACGTGGTCCACGACGCCGGCACTTGTGACTACGTCGTGGAATACGCGATTGGCGCCGGTTGCAATCTGTTGCAACTGGTGCCCGACTGCCACATTGGCATCGTGAATGAATTTCACCTGCCTGCGTGCGAGGATCGTGCGGCCCAGTCGCCAGGCGGCAAAAAATGCTACCAATGCCAGGAAGCCTATTTGCAACCATAGCTGCCACGCTGGGTATCCGGCGAACAGATTCTGGGCCTGCAAGACATAGGCAGCCACAAACAACACTACAAATACAAGGGCACCGCTAAGGTACGTGGACTGAGAGCTGGACAGTCGATCAAGTTCGTCGCGGAAGCGCTGTGCGGCTTCCTGCATGATACTTTCAGCAAAATTCGGGGTTGAGCCGACAGTTCGGCTCAGCGCATTCCAGGACTTGGCCACCAACAGGAACAAAATGGTGCTCGTCAGAGCGACTGTAGCAGCGCTGCTGATCGCTTCAATATCCATGTTATCTGTCCCCGATATTCCTTTGGTTTGATGAGAGTAACGATAAGGCGGCACAAGGCTCTGTGATTTGGTTCACATTGGGAGCTCAAAATGTCGAAAAGCTCGCAGTTTTCAGCGTTTGTTCATGCGCGAGGGCGTATCTGTGAATGTCATCACGGCAGTTCCCAGGCTACCAAGATAGCGTCGGGATTATGTCTGGCAACGACAATTGGATGGAATTGGCTATGTACAAGAAGTGGATAGTGACAGGAGCAGCCCTCTGCACGTTTATGATAAGCGGCTGTGCCTCTATGAGCGGCGACGAATGTATAGCCACCGACTGGTCAGCCGTCGGCTTTGAGGACGGTGCGCGAGGTTACACGACTGAGAGTTTCTCGAAGCACCGCAAGGCATGCGCAAAGCACGGCATTACAGCGGACTTTGGGGCGTACCAGAACGGCCGTCAACAGGGGCTGGTCGAGTACTGCCAGCCGGGCAGGGGCTACGATGTCGGCGTTAATGGAGGCCGGTACTACGGTGTCTGCAGCGTCGATCGCGAGGCCGATTTCCTCGAAGCCTATAACGCCGGACATCACCTTTACACGCTGCGGTCCAATGTGAAGCGTGCGAACTCGAAAATTAGCGCAAAAGAGCGCGAACTCGAGAATGTGGCCAAGTCGATGCGTACCAAGGAAGCGGCGTTGATTGACAGCGAAACGACGACAGAGGATCGCATCCTGTTGCTTGCCGACCTGAAAGAGATGTCAGAACGCACGGGCGAGCTTGAGGTGGAAATCCGGGACTTGTATGAACAGCGCGCTCGTTACCAGGTTGAACTGGAGAATTACCAGGTTTCCGTGGCCGACTACGGCTATTA
>CALDZH010000022.1 GCA_937944275.1 uncultured Woeseiaceae bacterium | reverse complement strand
TGTGGGAATGTCGATTTTCTTAAGCTCCGCCACGCGTGACGGTGCTGCGAGTATCGCCAGCGTCTGGCGTGCAATCCCTGTCGGCGTCATACCACGCTCGAAATTGCGACGTAGAAATTCAGCCAGTTCCTCGTCCGACAGGCGATAGTGAGGTCCTCCAAGCAGCCGCCACAACTTCCACTGATACTCGAGCCGTCCGATGTCTGTAGCGGACTTCGGACCACGCATGATATGTCGTGTCACTTCTTTGGTGGGGCCGGGAAGTTTACGAGAACCCGTCGTGGACATGATCGATGTCAATGTCTTTACGCGCCGTGGTTCATGGATCGCCAATAGTTGCGAAATCATACCGCCCATCGACACGCCAACCAGGTGTGCCGCTTCGATATGCAACGCATCCATCAACCCCTCGACGTCACGCATCATGTCGGTAAGCTGGTACGGAGCCTTGACTCGCATGGCGAACTTTCGACGCAGGGTCTGAACAAGCATGTTGGGCACTTTCATGTCGCGCAGCAATTGCGACTGGCCTATGTCGCGGTTATCGAAAACAATGACGCGAAATCCCTCTGCAACCAACACATCGATCCAGGCAGGTGGCCAGGCGGTAAGCGGCATGCCCAGACCTTGCACCATGAGCATAGCCGGACCCTCAGGATTGCCATGCTCCTCATATGCGATCCGCAATCCGTTACTTTGTAATGTGGGCATCGTAAAGGCTCCTGGGCGGTTCTCAACCGCCATCGTCAGATACTATGCTCGGGCAGGCCGCGTAGTTGTCTCGCCCGTGACAAGTAGATGTCCCGAGTGTGACAGACAGCGATGCCGCGGACACGTAGATTGGACGCTGTCCAACTATATGGCGCCTGACGAGGAGACTCCAATATGTCCGATAACACGCCCGACAAGGTCAACGATTTGCTCGAGGCCGCAATCAATAACAGCACCAAAGCCTGGGACGCCCAGAGCAAATACTTTGACGATTTCATCAAACGCAACGTTGCCTCCTTCGCTACCCTGTCCGACGCAAGGATTGAAAGCCTGAAAGCAATCGGCGAATCGCAGAGCTTCAACCAGGCATTTGAAGCGAATATTGCATACGAACAGACGGTGCGTGATGAATTCAGGAGGATGCGCGAAGACAACGAGCGAGCCTGGATGGATCTGGAAAAGAAGCTGTCAGATATCTATGTCGCGACCGATAACAGCGAGGAGTCTCCACATCACTAGGTCCGCAACGCTGTTACTCGCAATTGCGGCGATTGCAGCGACTGCTACAGGTATCGCGCAGACAGTATCGCAACAGGCAAACGAGAAACGTGTTGCGATATGGGGCTCGTCGGTCGCCAATGGTACTGGAGATGAATCGCTCCAGGGAGGATACGCCGGGCATCTGCAGGAACTGCTGGCAGAGCGCGGCTGGGAACTCATCAATCAATCGCGGGGTGGCGACAACACTGTCACGATTGCGGCTCGCTTCGAACCGGGAGCGGCCCCAGAGGAGAACACCAGGTATCTGACAAGCGTCGATCCAGCCTACGTCGTCATCGGCCTTTCTCTCGGCAATGAAGGTATTGCTCAGTGTCAACTTGGCCAGGAAAATGGGTGCACTAACTCGTTCGCTGAGGCTAACGCTGTTTTCGATCAGTTCGCCAGTGGACTGCAACGCCTGATCGCCCGCTCCCGTGCGGCTGGAATCACCCCGATCATCGCGCTTCCGTACGCTCGAAGCGACTTCTGGGAACGCGAATATGGCCTGACGCGCCGCATGAACCTGCTGATCAACTCCTGGGACGTGCCAAGTGTCAACACGCTTGGCGCCGTCGATGATGGTCAGGGTCGCTGGGCACGCGGTCTTTGGGGCGACCCGTACCACCCTAATGCCGCCGGGCACAAGGAAATCGCCTACTCTTTTGTGCCCTCACTGTTCGCTGCTCTGCGAACGGGCAAGCCGATCCCGCAACGGTCTCGCAACGATGGATTTGTAAAATTACGTGCAGATAGTCTGGATGCGATGTCGTACGACGTCGATGACACAATGCACTCATTCGCTCTGACGTTCACGGTACGACCGGCCAAAGACGGCCCGATAGCCACGATACGAGGGCAGTTGCTCGACAGCGAATTTACTATCGTCCGCCGTTCCTATGGAGCATTCGAATGGGATACGGAGTCAATCAAACTGACACCGGCCGATGGCTTTGCAGCCACATTGGGTGTGAGGGATGGCCGGATATCTTATTACTCACCTGGCGGCCGTTCTATAGCCACCTCGATGGAGAAGTCGGATGCCTGGTATGACGTGACATTGACGCATTATGCAGCCCGTGGGGAGACCCTCTTGTATGTCGATGGGGAACGGGTTGGTTCAGTAACCGAGCGTCTTCAGCCCACCGCGTTCATGCTAGGCGGAACGGCCAACACCGACTACAAGGACTGGATGATTCACCGTTCCGGGCTGAACAAAGATGAGGTTACTGCCTTGCATAGCGGTCGATTATTGCAGGCAAGCCTGGAAATATACTCACCGCTGAGCGGGGAGGACCCAATTGCGAATCATGCCCAGAGCATGTCGGAACCTCGTTTTGACAGCACGATCGTCAGGTCTTGGAACGACTAACCGCCAGTCGTCTCAGGTTTTCCTCATGGTCTGCGCGGTTCAGTTGATACCTCGAGATCACGGCCATCATCAGCATCCAGATAACCAGTATCGTGGGCACGTAATATGCACCTAAACGCCAGACCGTCTCGTCACTGACCTGGCCCACTCCGGCACCGGCCGGGAACTGCGCTAAATACAGGACGAGTGACGCAAGCATGAGTCCAAATCCCTGCACGCTTTTCCTGATAAACGTTATCGCTGAGAAGAAAACGCCTTCTGAACGCCGACCGGTCTTCAATTCACTCTGCTCGACGAGGTCCGCCATCATCGAGGTGTATAGAATCTGAAAGCAGATAATCAGACCGAGGTCGATTACTCCCGCCGTGAATACGAACCAGAAGACGAACGGCGTGCCATTCTCCGGTAACACCTCGAGGAGGCGCAATATGATAGGTAATGGAGCGCCAAGAAAGGCAATGACACCAATGGTCATCGCGCCAGCTTTCTTGCCGATGCGACGTGTAACAATCGGCGCAAGCACGAAACCGATGATCGCGGCGATGAACACACCCATGGTGATGAGTCCGGTCTCGATCGACGTGAATTCCCAGAAGTAGGTGTAAAAGTAGAACGCGAGAGACGCTGCAAGTCCGGTAGCGAGCGCGCCGAGCAACGCGGCGATGAACAACGCGAGAAAAGAACGATTGGACAGCGTTTCGAGAATTTCACGAAATACGATTGTCACCGTGATTCGACGAGGCGGCGGTGGCTGCTTGAGATAAGGGATGCGTGAACGCGTACCAAATACGGAAACAAGAATGGCCGTAAGAATAAGCAGGGACGCAACGATGCCCATGATCTCATAGCTGGCTCGATTGAAACGGCCGTCGCTAATTGCCTCGGTCGCCATCACAGGAAAGAGGAAAAAGAACATCAACACGGTTACAGCGTTGCCACCTGTCCAGCCAAAATACGACCGGTAGCTGATGAGCGAACTGCGCTCCACATAGTCCTCGCTGAGTTCTGAGACCAGTGCGGCACTGGGCGTTTCGTAGAAAGTCATGGACGTGCGAATAACCACAGCAAGCGCCAGCAGGTACCAGAATATGCCGCTCTGCGACAAGCCCTCAGGAGGATTCCAGAGCATAAAGTAGCTCAGCGCAACCGGCAGTGCAGCGGCAAGCATGAAGGGATGTCGCCTGCCCCAGCGAGAATGCAGGTTATCCGACCAGTAGCCGACAACCGGATCGCTAACAGCATCAATAATCAACGCAACGATAATTGCAGCGCCGACGAGTCGCGAGTCGAGGCCGATAACCTGGCTATAAAACAACAGGAGGAAGTAGTCGAAACCGCCATTGTTGACGCCGTAGGCGACGGAGCCGAAACCGTAGGAGGCC
>CALDZH010000021.1 GCA_937944275.1 uncultured Woeseiaceae bacterium | reverse complement strand
AAAACACTACCGCTGTACAATCAGGCACAGGCCGCTGGCCTTGTGGCTAATTGTGGCCCGAACCCACGCGCCGTGAAGAAGGCCAAGTCAACGGAAGCAAAGGAATAATCCTTGCTGGCGAGGCGTGCTCTATTCCTGTTGCCACTATTCGTTATCGGAGGTTGTGCGACGCTTGACGATCTCTGGTCGTCACTTGGCAAGAGCAGCACACCGGCAGCAGTGCCGCTTGAGGATCGTCCGCTTCAGGAACCGATCGATCCCAACAGTTTCTTCCTGGAGTCGCCCGAGCAGACCGTGATTGGCGAACCGCAGGTCGTATTTGCGCGCGAGGAGGATACGCTGTCCGACCTTGCCCGCGCTTACGGTCTTGGCTACGACGAGATCATTGCCGCGAATCCCGGCGTCGACCAGTGGCTACCGGGAGAAGGGACACCGATTCTGCTGCCGACACAGTTCGTAATTCCGAACGTAGCAAAGCAGGGCGTCGTGCTGAATATCGCCACGAAGCGCCTGTTCTACTACCCGGCCCCAGTCGATGGTGAGCAACAACAGGTGATGACCTATCCCGTGGGAATCGGGCGTGTTGGCTGGGAAACACCCCTCGGAGAGACAACAGTCGTATCCAAGGCAAAAGACCCCAGCTGGTGGGTACCAGCGTCGGTCCGCCGCGAGCATGCCGAGATGGGAGACCCGTTGCCGGCTGTCGTGCCTCCCGGACCCGATAATCCGCTCGGTCATCGTGTGCTGAAGCTCGACATGCCCGGCTATCTCATTCACGGCACGAACACGCCTTACGGTGTCGGCATGCGCGTCAGCCATGGTTGCGTGCGCCTGTACCCCGAAAATATCGAAATTCTTTATACGCTCGTCGAAGTCGGCGAGAACGTAGTGATCATCAACGAGCCATACCAGTTCGGCCACCGCGATGGCGCACTGTATTTCGAGGCTCATGAGCCGCTTGAAGATGATGCGCTACCAGCTGAGGAACGCCTTGTACAACTGGTCGACATGCAGGTCGATGCGACAGGCCAGCCGTTGAATGAACATTTGCGTGAACATGTCAGGGCAGTTGCGGTCGATCCGCGGGGGGTACCGGTCGGTGTGGTGCAGTACGACGCGGCCGAGTACATGGCTCGCGCTCGTGTCGTCCACCACACGGTCGAAGTCGACCCCGACGCACCGACTCTCACCGAGGTGCGCGAGATGATGGAAGAGGTAGAGGCCGAAATCGCGGCGGAGCAAGAAGCCCTTTAGATCCATGCCAGGGTCAACCGGAACGCGATTTTAAACTCAGTGTCCGACAGCCGGTGCCGCGTGGCCTTTCGAAACAGCCTCGCGGAAACGAGCCACAGCGCGGTGAAAAACACGGTCAGTACCAAGACGTCCCATGGCCATGAAGGGCCCGCGAGATCGAGATTTGTAGCCAGTGCAATCACGGCGACCAGCGCCTGAGCAAATGCGATTGGGTACATGGCGTGCGCCATTCCTTTTGGCCGGAGGCGGGTGATGATAGCGCCGACAACACCGATCACAAGAACGCCGAAAAACATCATGTTCGCGTCGTTGTGCCAATTCAAACCGACGCGTAGTAGCGTGCAAACTCCTCCGGAATAACGTCCCAGGCATTGGGACGGTCACTCGTCACCGGCAATTCCCGCGAGTTGTACGTGTTCCAGAACAGGCATGTATCGCCATCGTAGTCTGCCGATCGCAGGTCGTGCAGCATTGCGGCCATGGCCTTGCCTGTGTACGTCGTTTCGAGTGACAGATCCAGGGAATCTCTTGCTGTATTGACAGCTGCTGCGGTTGCGTCGTCGATTTTCGCGTATCCGCCCGCAAGGAATTCGTCGCGCCACACGATTCGTTCCTGCGAGCCCGTCGCTTCGAACAACGGGTCGAGCCGGTTCAGGATGAATTGCGTCTTTGCCATGAGCTTGCGCAACTTACCCTCGCTTGAAAACGGGTTATCGGCAACCTGGATCGCGTGCACTGTTGCTGGCAGTCTCGCCGCCGCGAGTCCCAGTGCAAGTCCTGCCGCGCTGCCTGTGGTGCCGCAGGCAATATAAATGCGGGCAGGGCAGGGAATCTCCGCACTTCGTATTTGCTCGGCGAGTTCCAGGCCCGCGTTGACAAAGCCGACCGCACCCAGCCAGCAGGTACCGCCAAGCGGAATGACCCAGGACTTATCCCGATGCAGGTATTGCCGAAACAGGGTCAGGCTGTCGATCGAGCGCCCCCAGCGAACCAGCTCCGTGCCGAGTTCCCGATGCATGTTAAGCGTACGAGCGATGTTGGGCGTTGCTTTCTGGTGAGAAAGAAAACAGGTGCAATCAAAACCGAGACGGGTCGCATGAATGGCCGTTGCCAACGCGTGATTGGAGCCGACCGCGCCGAACGTGGCGATACGTTGAGCGTCGCGATCGCTGGCACGCCGCAACAAATACTCGAGTTTACGAACCTTGTTGCCACCGTAGACGTCGCTGGTCACCTCGTCATGCTTGACGATGACATAACGCGGGCCGGACGGCAGGTCGACCTTGTGCGTCGTCACCGGCGTTGGCACGTTGGCGATCGCTGTCCGGCGCAGGTTCGCGTCGAGACGAGGAAATGCCATTGACAGGGCGTTATCCATGTCCCGAGATTATCGAAGTGCACTGGCGATCGCGAGTGTTTACAATCGAACCACGCTTATCTGACCAAGTTCGGAGACAGGTTTGTCAGATGCAGTTGACTGCGGCATCACAGTCACAGAAATCGCAGCGATGGATCAACCTATTGATGTGTCGCCAGAAACCACGGCAGCCTTCGTTGGCCGTGCGCTTCGTGGTCCTCTAAATACTCCCATACTTGTTAAGAGCTTTGGCGAATTTCGCCGGCGGTTCGGCGATATCTGGTCGCGTTCGAGTCTCGGTCCGGCGGTCAGGCACTTTTTCGAACACGGCGGTTTGCGGCTTTATATTGTTCGCGTGGCGAACAAAGCACGCGGTGCAATGATTTGCCTGCCCGCGAGCGGGTCGGCTCTCGTGTTACGTGCGGTGGAGCCGGGATCCACAGAATTCATTCGGGCAGCCGTCGACTATGATGGTATCGAAGAAGACAACGAAGAGTTGTTCAATCTGGCATTACAGCGAATCGATCCGGTGTCGGGCCTCATCGAGGATCAGGAGTTGTTCAGCAAGGTCTCGTTCTGTGAAGACTCCAACAGGTTTGTCGGCGACAGGCTATTGACGTCATCGCTTGCACGTGTCGAATATCCTTACCCATCGCATCGACCCGAGACGACAATGGATGCCGGCGGCAGGTTTGGCGCCACGTATGTCGACCACATACAGGCCGGCACCGACGGTACCGAGCTTTCCGACTACGATCTGATTGGCTCACGCAAAGACGGCACGGGTCTGTTTGCGCTTGAGCAGGTTGATAACTTTGATGTGCTGTACTTGCCGCCGCCGGGAAAAGGCATCGACACGGGACCGGCAGCGGTACTCGCGGCAGAGATCTTTTGTCGCGAGAATCGTGCGATGCTTATTGTCGACCCGCGAGCGGACTGGGAAACGGCCGAAGACGCCGTACAAGGCGTACACGAACTCGGGTACGCGAGTCCGAACATGCTTGGCTACTATCCGCGCATGCGGGAGCGCGGCAGCGACGATATTGCACGCCCGGTCGGTGGTGCGATTGCGGGATTGCTATGCAAGCTGGACCGTACTTACGGCCCCTGGCAAGACGTTGATCAACAGGGCCTTGGCCTGCAGCGCCAGATGGCTCCGGCAGTAGATGTCGACAACGAAGATGCGCGGCGACTCGGCCGTATGGGGCTCAATGTAATCTCGGGCGGGCGGGCTGGTCGTGCGCGAATCAGGGGGTCAGTCACCATGGGGCGAGGCAGTGAGGCGCATCGCAAGTTCGGGCATCTTCCTGTTCGTCGCTTCTGCCTGCAGGTGATCAATACGATTGCCGCCGCGGCCCGGTGGGCTGTGTTCGAGCAGGACGATCATTCAGTTGGTGAACACATTTGTGCACAGATCAGGACCTACTTCGATTGCCTCAATGACCTTGGTGCGTTTGCCGATGATCGATTCGTGGTCGAGTGCGACACCGGTATCAGCGCTCGATCCGAAGCTGACGATCGTGCCGTGACCATCGTGTTGGTGTTTCACCCGGCATCATGCGACGAGCCTGTCTCGTTAACTTTGCACTTATCCGCCGCCGGCTGCCGTGTCGGCAACACTGCGTTTGCCCCATCGATCGAGCATTGGGCCTGAAACCAGTACACTGTTTCTCATACTTGCTCGGGGGGCCGAAATGAATTTTCGAATTTCAGCTATGTTGGCTGCTGTGCTGCTGGTAATGGCGTGCGGTAGCAACGAAGAACCTGCTGCGACTGAGGTCATCGATCCAGGTGTCGCAATGAACGAGATGTTCGAGGAGTATGCCAACCGCTATCTCGAGATGAACCCGATGCAGGCGACATTCATCGGTATCAATCGTTATAACGATCGCATGGCGAACACCAACAGTCCGGAGTATCGGGCTGCAGCAGAAGCCATGGACCAGGAGTTCTTGCAGCGCTTGCTTGAGTTTGATCGTAAGCAACTCAACGAACATGACAGGCTGAGCTACGATATTTTCCGCGTGCAGAGGGAGGTGTCGCTCGAGGGCAACCAGTTCCCCTCGCATCTGCAGCCGATCAACCAGTTCTATTCGATTACGAATTTCTTCGTACAGCTTGGCAGTGGTGCGAGCGCGCATCCTTTCAAAACGGTGAAGGATTACGAGGACTTTTTGTCACGAGCCGATGGTTACTCGGTCATCATTGACCAGATAATCACGAACATGAAAGAGGGGATGCGCCAAGGCATCACGCAGCCGCGGATACTCATGGAGAAACTGCAGCCGCAGATCGACGCGCATATTGTTGACGATCCGAAAGACAGTAATTTCTACGCGCCTGTTACAAACATGCCCGAGGACTTCAGTGACGATGATCGTGCACGCCTGACGGCGGCCTACGAAGATAAAATCATGAACACGATCATTCCCTCGTACCAGCGCATCAGCAATTTCCTGGGTGACGAGTATCTCGCGAATGCGCGTGAGACTGTTGGCCTCTATGCGCAGCCGAATGGTACAGCCTGGTATGAGTACATGGTGCGTATGCGCACTACAACGGATATGTCACCCGATGAGATTCACCAGGTCGGCCTGGATGAGGTCGCCCGCATACACGGTGAAATGCATAGCGTTATGGAGGAAGTCGGTTTCGAGGGTGACCTGAAAGAGTTCTTCGAGTATATGAACAGTGACCCGCAGTTCTTCTTCGACGAGCCGGAGCAGCTGATCCAGGGCTACCGCGATATGTCCGAACGTATCAACGAGCATGCAAAAGCTTTGTTCGAAATATTCCCGAAGACGGACTTCGAGATTCGCCGCGTAGAGCCATTCCGGGAGAAATCAGCATCCGGTGGTTCATACCAGGCAGGCACGCCGGACGGTATTCGCCCGGGCATTTTCTATGCGAATGCCTACGATCTCAGTGCGCGGCCGAATTGGGCGATGGAATCGCTGTATCTCCATGAAGCGATCCCTGGGCACCATTTCCAGATAATGATTCAGCGCGAAAACGAGGCGCTGCCGAATTTTCGCCGTTTTGGTGGTTTCACGGCCTTTTCCGAGGGATGGGGTCTTTATGCTGAATCACTGGGCAAAGAGATCGGTGTCTACACGGATCCGTACCAGTATTTCGGTGGCCTGAACGCCGAACTCTGGCGCTCGATCAGACTTGTTGTAGATACGGGCATTCACTCCAAGAGTTGGTCGCGGCAGCAGGTGCTGGACTACATGTACGAGAATTCGGCCGTCGCCGAGGCGCGTGCAGTGTCTGAAGCCGAGCGTTTCATGGCCATTCCGGGGCAGGCGTTGGCTTACAAGGTCGGGCAACTCAGAATTCGCAAGATCCGCAATAATGCTGAAGAGCGTCTCGGTAACAAATTTGATGTCAAGGCATTTCACACCGAGGTACTCAGAGATGGTGCAATGCCTTTATCGTTGCTGGAAGCCAAGATCAACAGGTGGATCGACGCGCAATTGATGTAATCTGCGCTTATGAAACTCGATCGGTTCATCCGCATTGCGCTTGCGGCCGTCATACTGCTCGTCTTCATTGTCGCGACGGGCGCGCTCCTGTTCATTTCCGAATCGGCGCTCAATGTCTGGGACCGGCTGAAGGCGGGTCCGCCAGTGATGCTGTATGCCTATGTCGGCATCATGTTGCTGCTGGCCGCAACTGCGCTCTGGTTGATCTGGCGCCTGGTCGTACGCCGCAAAATCTCGCCAAAAAGAAAAACCAGCGGCGGACCGCTGTCGAAAACCGACATCGAGAACCGTCTTCGCGAGGCTGAGGCGGCCGGTGTAGACGTGAGTGAGGCACAGGCCGAGCTCAAGCAACTTGCCGCACGCAAGAACGCTGTGCACCTCTGCTTCTTTGGTGAAGTCAGTGCAGGCAAGAGTTCGCTGCTCAGAGCACTGGTTCCGGAAGCGGACGTTGTTGTCGATGTTGTTGGTGGTTCAACGGACGACGTGCGCCACTACCGCTGGCGCAACGATGATGGAGCGGAGATTCTCCTCACCGATGTTCCCGGCATCGGTGGTACGGAACAAGGTCTGACCAGCGTCGCCACCGATGAGGCAAAACGCGCCAATATCGTCCTGTTTGTCTGTGATAGTGACTTGACGCGATCCGAGATGGCGTCTGTCAAGAACCTGCTCGAATTCGACAAGCCGCTCATCATCGTTCTGAACAAGGCAGATCGCTATTCTGCCGACGAGCAGGCGTCACTCTTGCAGCGCTTGCTTGAGCGCGTCGATGATATCGGCGGGCAACTGCAACGCGATCATGTTGTCGCGGTGACCGCAGGTGGTGAGGTCGATGTGATTGAGCGCGATGCTGATGGAGGTGAGGCGAACGCGAGGCGTACGCGGCCAGCAGACATCGGCGTGCTCGTCATTGCAATCAACCGCTTGCTCGCCGATGAGGGAGAATCTCTGGACATTCGTCGTGAGCGCGCCGTATTCAAAATGGCGGCGGCGAGACTGGCAGAGGCAGAGGGTGAGTATCGCCTGCAGCGGTCGGAGCAGATAATTCGCAACTCGACGCGTAAGGCAATTGTCGGCGCGCTCGCGGCGATCAGCCCGGGAACGGATATTCTCATTCAGGGCTATATCGGTACGATGATGACGCAGGAACTCTGCAGCCTCTACGGTGCAGCACCACGTGATCTCGACATAGAGGAATTTCTGAGTCTGAGCCAAAGCCGCGTTGGCAGGGCATTGCCGCTGTCACTGGCGGTGGCCGGCAATGGGCTGAAGGCTTTTCCTGGTCTGGGGACGGTTGCCGGCGGCCTGGTTCACGCGGTCGCCTATGGCCTGATTTTCGATGCACTGGGCCGTAGCCTTGTGCTCACATTGTCGCGTCACGGCGAGTTACTGCCGGAAGTTGCGGCTAAAGAATTCGAGGAAGGTATCAGTGAGCATTTGGAAGCGGGCGTTCGCCGCGTTGCCAGAATGGCCCTGGACGAAAAAAAAGACTGACGCCGAGGCGGCGTCGGGCAGCGACCACCTCGGGCTCGCGCGCGAGAGCCTGCGCGAGCTCGTTCACGATACGCGGCTTCCCGACGGCGTCCGTGACTCGCTGATTCACGACTACGATGC
>CALDZH010000020.1 GCA_937944275.1 uncultured Woeseiaceae bacterium | reverse complement strand
AAGCGACCAGCAAAGGTATTGTTTGTTTACGCATTGCACTTCTCCTTGAATAAGAACGACTGCGATAGCTGTTCCATTAGAGCGCATTTAAATTCATCGATATAATTGAATATATCTATCGCAATATCCTGTTATTTCGATCACTTCGATTCGTTCCCGAGATCGCATTCCGCGGCATTCCATGAGAAATTAGCGCCCATGGCCAACTCCCTGTATCCACGCCTCTTCGCCCCGCTCGATCTGGGTTTCACAAGCTTGAAGAATCGCGTACTCATGGGGTCCATGCACACCGGGCTCGAGGACGGCAACAAACACGATCGCCTCGCGGCCTACTTTGCCGAACGGGCCCGGGGTGAGGTTGGTCTGATCGTTACTGGCGGTTACGCGCCGAACAGGGTTGGCGGCGTTAAACCATTCGCGGGCAAACTTTCTACCCGCAGTGAAGCGAAGAAGCATCAGCAGGTTACCAGCGCAGTGCATGCCGAGAACGGCAAGATCGCGATGCAGATCTTACACGCCGGACGCTATGCCTACCATCCATTTGCAGTCGCGCCTTCGAAGATACGCTCACCCATCACGCCGTTTACGCCCCGCGCGCTGTCGACCCGAGGTGTCGAAAAGCAGATCGGTGATTTCGTGCGTTGTGCACAACTCGCGCGCGAAGCCGGCTACGACGGTATCGAGATCATGGGCTCCGAAGGTTATTTCATTAACGAGTTCCTGGTTAAACACACCAACCAGCGCACCGACCAGTGGGGCGGCGACTACACACAACGTATGCGCCTGCCTGTCGAGATTGTGGAACGGACCCGCGAGGCCGTTGGCAGTGACTTCATCATCATCTATCGGCTGTCCATGATCGACCTGATTCCCGACGGCAGCAGCTGGGAAGAAACGGTCATGCTCGCCAAGGCTATCGAGTCGGCTGGTGCGACCATCATCAATACGGGCATTGGCTGGCACGAGGCGCGCGTCCCTACCATCGCGACGTCGGTGCCGCGGGGCGCCTTCGCCTGGGTGACAAAGAAGATGAAAAGCGAGGTTTCGATCCCGCTGGTCACGTCGAACCGCATCAACCTGCCAGGCACCGCGGAAGAAATCCTCGCGGACGGCTGCGCGGATATGGTCTCCATGGCCCGCCCCCTGCTCGCCGACCCCGAGTTCGTTCGCAAAGCGCACGAAGGTCGCGCTGATGAAATCAACGTGTGCATCGCCTGTAACCAGGCCTGCCTCGATCACACGTTTGCCAACAAGATGAGTAGCTGCCTCGTAAACCCCAGGGCCTGCCACGAGACGGAACTTAATTACATCGAGGCGCCGACGAAACGTAAATTCGCGGTCGTCGGTTCCGGCCCGGCCGGAATCTCCTCGGCCCTGGTGCTGGCGGAGCGTGGCCACAACGTGGATATGTACGAGGCGGCAAGCCAGGTTGGCGGCCAGTTGAACATGGCCAGGATGATCCCGGGCAAGGAAGAATTTCACGAAATGCTCGATTACTTCCGGAGGCAAATCGAGCTTAAGGGCGTGCACGTGCATCTCGACACGCGCGTTACCGCCGAGGATCTCACGGACAAAGGTTACGACGAGGTCATCATCGCAACAGGCGTGACGCCGCGAGACCCCAATATCGACGGCCAGGATCATCCCAAGGTGCTGAGCTACATAGACGTGCTTCGTGATCATGCGCCCGTGGGCAAGCGGGTCGCGATTATCGGCGCCGGGGGTATCGGCTTCGACGTCGCGGAATTCCTGTTGCATGACGGGCACTCCCCCACTATGAATCTCGACGAATGGCTGGCCGAATGGGGTGTCGTCGACCCTGCCGAAGCCCGGGGCGGTCTTGCTCGCGAACGAACCCAGCCAAGACCGGTACGCGAAATAACGCTGCTGCAACGCAAAGCCGGCAAACACGGCGCCAATCTCGGTAAGACCACGGGCTGGATTCACCGTGCGGCATTAAAGATGCACCAGGTGCAGATGATTGGCGACGTCAACTATGAACGTATCGGCGACGAAGGCCTGCTAATCAGCTACGGCGAGAAGCGTGAGAACCCGACCTGGATCGATGTCGACAACGTCGTAATGTGCGCAGGGCAGGTTCCTCTTCGCGAATTGCAGGAACCGCTGCAAGCTGCGGGCATCAAGACGCACCTTATCGGCGGCGCAGATATCGCGAGTGAACTCGACGCCAAACGTGCGATCGATCAGGGCAGTCGGCTCGCCGCCGGACTCTGAACCGCGGTTAGTGGCGCGCGCCGGGCGCGTAGCGTTCCGTTGCCCTTTTCTCGACATCCTCGCGGTAGAAAGCAACCTCTTTCCATTGGTGACTGGTAAACAGCGGCACCTGGTCGTTGAAATGGGGCGATGCCGGGTCATTGTTTTGACCGCCAATTAGGACCGACTTTGCCCGAACCTTGTCACCAAACTCCACGACAGCCGCAAAGCTGTTACCGTTCCTCCCGTAGAGTTTCTTCGTGCCATTAGCCCGATGAGCCCCGAAGTCTGCGAGGGCTCCCCAGTCACTATTTGCCATATCGACCGGCGTACTCGGCTTCTCGTCATCAAACTCGAGGTTGATATCGCCCGTCAGCCGCTGGAAGCGATTCACTTCACCCCACGGAATATTCCATGTGCCGAAGTCGGCTTCGAGCATTTGCACCGTGTCGGCGAAGATCTCCAGTCGCTCGGCCGGCGGCGACCCAGTGCCAAAATAATTCACTTTTTCCATCCTGCTCAGGCCCTCTGGTGCTTCGCCTTGAGCAGCGCTATTGCGTCCATAGAAGTGTGCGAGTGTCATGGCAACTGAATCAATAGCGGTTGCGAAATCCCAGCCACGCAGGATCTCGACGGGTTCAGCCAACGCCTCGTCAGGTTCGTCGGCTGCATCGTAAGCCTCAAGAAGGCCCGGAATAAGCTGCTCGAATCCCGGCAAGTACGGGTCATGCGCAAGTTCTATCAGCTTGTCGATCGTCAGGTCTTCGATGCCGGACAATACCCGTACGGCGTGCACACCCCTGAAGTTCTCGTGATCGGGCGCCATGTATGCCGGGTAATTCTCACGCTGCGGGCTGAACTCCAGTGCCGCCGTGTACGGCGTTGAATTAGCATTTTGTATCCATCCATTGCCCGGGTTCAGGATTGTGATCACCTCATCGACTTCATGCAGGCCCTGCCAGTCGGTCGCCGGATCGGTCCCGTCAACGGGTTTCGAGTAATCAAATTGCGGATCACGCCTTGGCACGAAGTTGCCGTGAAAATACGCGATGTTGCCCTCGCTGTCAGCAAACACCGTGTTGTTCGACGAGTTCGAACGAAGTTCCATCATGTCGCGAAAGCCTGCGTAGTTGGCCGTCTTGGACCGCGTATACGACTGCGTAAGCGCAGTAACCGGTTCCCAGTTGATCCGTGTGGCCACCCAGTTCCCATCGGACTGGTGTGTAATCGGTCCATGGTGCGTGCGGTAGAGCGTAAAAGTTCGTGTACTGAAGCCTTCTCCGTCTTTATATTTTAGCGTGACATCATAAGATTCGACGGGTCTCAATTCATCGCCGTACCGATACCGCAGCGACCCATCGATCTCATCCACGTCCTCGACAAACTCGTCCATGAAATCGACGCCGGTTGATGTGTGCATCCAGCCAGTATTCTCGTTGAAGCCCTGGTAGATGAAGAACTGGCCCCACGTGACTGCCCCGTAAGCATTGAGCCTCTCTTGGCTGGTGACCTGCATCTCACCGCGAAAATAGAACGACGTGTGCGGATTGATCAGCAACATCGCATCACCAGACCGCGTGTGCTCCCCGGCAATGGCGAATCCGTTAGATGCGTTTTGCACGCCGCCATACGCCGACACCGGCTCGTGCGCCAGTTGCTCGTCGCCATAGAACTCGGCGATACCCTGCAGCGGAATCTGCTCGATGTCACCACCAATCGAGCCCTCAAAGAAATACATCGGCATCCACGGCTCGAATCGGTCCAGCAAGGCTGGCTGTACATCAGGGTGTGTTGACAGATAGAAGTTCAGGCCGTCGGCAAAAGCGTCGCACAGTGCCTGCAGCCACTGGGGCGCCGACGCATAGGCCGCCTTCGCCTCGTCGACAGTCATATACAAGCGTGCACGCACATCACTGTAGATAGCCGCCTCACCATCAACCTCGGCCAGACGTCCTATAGCCCCGATGTAGTTACGCTCGACCCGAGGAAAGTCGTCTTCCGCCTGCGCATACAACATGCCGAACACGGCTTCAGCATCGGTTCTTCCGTACACGTGCGGCAAGCCGTAGTCATCACGAATGATCTCCACTCTCGCCGCGATAGCGGCGAGCCGCTCGAACTCCTGATCGCCCTGCGACGCCTGCTCTGTGCAAGAACAGGCAAAAAACAAAAAGACGAACAGGATCAGGGGTTTCTTCATGGTGTCACTTCCCCCCTCCAGGAGATGATAGCGCGCAGACCAGTATCTTCCAGCTGCATGTTTACACCGATACGATCGACGTGCGGGAACAGCCCGAAATCGCGGTCCCCCTCCTCGTACGGCGGCTGCACCGGCCGCACCACTGTGCCGAACTCCGTGCTCTCGAGGTAGCTGTCGCGCCACATCCATTCGCCTCGAGACGGATGCACAGGTTTAAACCCGTAAATCTCAAAATGCCTGTCGATCGCCTGTTGCACGCTGTCCGCCACGCCAGCCTGGATAAGTGGATAAAGATA
>CALDZH010000019.1 GCA_937944275.1 uncultured Woeseiaceae bacterium | reverse complement strand
CTTGGGGGCGACAAGTTCCGGGCGTATAGCGCAGGCAGTTGTCCCGTTGGAAAGGTGAATCCCGGCGCTCTTCGGAAGCTCCGCCAGGAGCACCATTCTGTGGACGGCCTGGCTTCAAAGTCCTGGGATATATTCAGTGGTGCCGATGCGCCGATCATCGATATTGTAATCACCGTATGCGATAACGCCGCCGGCGAATCGTGCCCCATCTGGAACGGTGCACCAATAACCATTCACTGGGGAATCCCTGACCCGGCTACTGACGGTGATTTTGACGCCGCCTATTTGCGTTTACGCCGTCGAGTGGAAGCGATGGTAGCGTTGCCCGTCAGGGATATGACCAGGGCTGAGTTACTGGCCGAACTGCAACGAATTCACGGCTAGCCACCGCGGCACGACACGCTAGGAGGCGGTGGCTGCGTCGACATAGGCGGCGCGATCATTGGCCGCCTCTTCCTCGGGAATCGCCTTGGCCGTGTACATGGCCTCATCGGCAACACTCAACAGGTGCCATAGTTCTTCGCCATGCTTCGGCATCAGCGCAATGCCGACGCTGGCTGTGCACTTTATTTCCTGCCCCTGAATAATGTAGGCCTCCGATGCGGTCTGCACAAGACGCTCGGCAATATGTTTGACGTCGTCCACGCCGACACCCGGCAGGACAATCGCAAACTCGTCACCGCCGAGGCGGCCCAGGACGTCTTCCGGGCGCAGGCAGAATTCGAGACGGTGGCCAAAGGCTTTGAGCAGTGCGTCACCGGCCTGGTGCCCGAAGCGGTCGTTGATGGACTTGAACTGGTTCAGGTCCAGGTACAGAACTGCCCCCATACTGCTGTGCCGAATACAGGACGAACCTTCATGCTCGAATCCGCGACGATTCAGGATCCCGGTCAATGGATCGCGCAGCGCATCGGCGAGCATCTTGTTCTCATTATGTTTGCGCTGCGTAATGTCAATGAGCGTAACTGAAAAATCCTCGCCCACCGGTTCCGCCACGATACGCAACCAGTTCTCACCTTCATCGCCCTCAGTGGACGTTTCGAAGCTGATTTGCGTTGGCGACTTGTCTTCAGCCGTAAAGTGAGTCAAGAGGCGTTCGGAGTCGAGATGTTCAAGCTTCTCCAGCGGCATGCCCACCAACGTGCCTGCACTGTCGCCGGCAAACGATTCTGCGGCGCGATTGGCAAACACGCAGCGAAACCTGCGATCGGGATCTTTGGGATCTCGCGCAAAGCGCAGAATGCCATTCGACGAGGTTTCGATGAGGGTACGAACGAGATGCTCGCTCTCCGAAAGCTGGCTCAACGCTACACGGCGCTCGGTAACATCACGGCACACCACGACCATGCCGAGGTTCTGGCCTTTCTTGCCGGTTAGCGGCCCTACGCTCACCTCGTAGATGCGATTGGAATCCATACGTAGCGTCTGCGTGAGATCGAGCTCTTTCGCTTGCTCGAGAATCGCACGAGCGGCCGGAAAGTCTTCCCATAGTTTGCAGCCGATCAGGTCGTGGTCCTCACCCTGCAGCAGCTGTCGCGCTGCCTTGTTCGTGCAGATGATGCGCTGGTCATTATCAAGGACAAAAATCGGGTCCCGAACGTGGTCGAACAAGGTCTGGTAAGCGAGCGGGCTGAATTCCTGCATTCGCAGCTTGAGAGCTACGTAGGCCATGAACGGAAACAAGATGGTCAACGTCAACGTCGTGAACGGGAAATCCGTCGGCCCTATGCCGAGGAACGTATTTGACACGCTCACAACAAATGGCAGCAACGCGCAGGCGAGCAGTGTACCGACCATCTTGCGATGCGCAGGCGCAATAGTCGGCAGCCGGCCAATCAGGGCCATTGCCGAGTAAGCAAACAGGCCGTACGTGAATGGCGCGTATATTCGGTTGTACCAGTAATGGTCGGTCATCTCGGAGAAATGCCACCCCGCGCCCGTTTCGACGACGCTCCAAACCATGCCATGCATTGAATTGGTGATTGCCAGCGCCGTCGTCATGATCGGTATGATGACCAGTACCGCAACTACCAGAACATGCGCGGGGCCGACCGTATATTCGCGGTAAATCATGAAGAACACGACCGGAATGAACCCGGCGGAGAAAAAGCTGAGCGTGCGGCCGATGCCGTAGAGTGTCGGGTCGTCAGCTCCGTAAGAGAATGCCGAGCCGGCAATCATTCCCGCAATTAGCACCAGGAAAAAGCTGACCAGGTTGTTCGGGTTTTGCGGCGTCGAACGTGCAATGCGCACAGCCAGAATCAGGTACGCAATCGACGATACCGCCAGGACAGGCGGCAGAAATTCAGTCGGCAACAACATGTGAGAAATGCTACCCGGGACCCGCACTACATAATGCGACCTGTGCCGCATTCCCGCAGCTGCGGCGGGGAACAGGTCACAAAAATGATCGTAATCGGGCCGAAATCGGCGCTATCAAAGGCCCATAGCCGTATCGGCGATCAGTGTATCGACGACCGATTTGAGGGCATCTTCCCTGCTCGAACCCGATGCTCGCTCCAGTTCGTAGATTTTCGATTGCCGGTGCGCACTGGTACCGCGCGTCAGGATATCGTGGATACCCTTGATCTCTTGCTCGCAACCGAGCGCCTGTGCATCTTCTGCAACCAGCGAGCACAGTTCATCCATGAGTTCCGCAAACGGAACAACCGTGCCTCTGGCGAGATCGATCAATCCCTCGTCGAAACTGTAGCGCATCGCCCGCCAGCGATTCTCTCGAATCAGCATTGGTGTATACAAACGCCAGCGTTGATTGCGCGTCCGCAGACGGAACAACATGCGCATGATGCAACACAAGAGCGCCGCAAGCGCGACCGTGTCTTTGAGACGAGTGCACACATCCATGATTCGCGTCTCGAGCGTCGGGAATTTGCCGCTCGGACGCAGGTCCCACCAGACTCGCGTCGAATCTTCAATCAAACCGGCGTTCTTGAGGATGTCGACATGGCGCTCATACTCCGCCCAGCTGGCAAAGCGTTCCGGTATGCCCGTTCGTGGCAATGCGTCGAAAATCGTCAGCCTGTAACTCTTAAGCCCCGTGTCCTCGCCAAGCCAGAACGGTGATGAACAGGACAGCGCGAGCAGATGCGGCAAAAAATACGACAGCTGGTTCATCAGGTCGATCCGCAGTTCATTATCCTCGATACCGACATGCACGTGCATGCCGCAGATGAGGAGGCGCCTTGCGGCACCCTGCATCTCGTCCGTCAATTGATCGTAGCGATCTTTCTCGGTGTGCTTCTGGTCCACCCATTTCGAAAACGGGTGGGTCGAGGCAGCGATGGGCGCGATGCCATGGTTGGCGGCTACATCAATGATGTTCTTGCGCAGGCGCGCGAGATCTTCATGCGCTTCCTGGATGTTCGCGCAGACCTTGGTGCCGATTTCGATTTGCGACTTCAACAGCTCGGACGTCACCTGAGCGCCGCATTTCTCCTCCGCCTCGGCCATCAGCGTTTCCGGTGGGTCGATAACGAGACTTCGCGTCTCCTTGTCAACCAGCAGATATTCTTCTTCTACGCCGAGCGTGAACGACGGCTCGTGAATCCCCATCCTCTGCACCTTTTTCTAATGCGAAACTACGCGCTGATACGCTGGCCTTTCATGCCCAGTTGTTCCGGTATCGATGCAATGATGCGATGCATCACTGTGGCAATCTCCGCTACACCTGCATCATCGTCAATAAGGTCTTGCCGAACTTCTATGCCGATATGCGGCAGATTTATCTCTTCGGCATGGTGATCAATCGTGAAATCCTGCGGGGCTTTGCCCGAATACGGTTCGTTGTCGCCAACCTGGTAGCCTGCCCCGCGCAGGCCTTCGAGAAATATGTCGCGCAACCTCTCGTCCTTGTCCCACAACACACCCATTTGCCACTCGCGCGACTCGCCGTTCAACACAGGCGTGAAACTGTGAATGGAAATAAACGCCGGCGGCGGGCCGGCCTTCCCGAGACGTTGCACCTGCTCATCGATGGCGCAGTGATAAGGCCAGTAGAGCGCGCTTGCTCGCAGGTCCTTATCGGCCTGGTGCAGGTTGCGATTGCCTGGCACGAGAATTCCATCGCCATACTCGAGGAATGCGCTCGGATCCATGAGCTGTCGATTGCAGTCAACCACGAGTCTCGAGTAGTTATGCATCACGGCTGTAACTCCGAGACGCTTAGCCAGCTGCTCTGTCAGCGGGCCCGCGCCGATATCCAGCGCAAGGTGGCAACGCCGTGCAAAAGGATCGAGGCCCATATCACCCAGAGACTCGGGGAAACGGCAACTGGCGTGGTCGCAGACAAGCAGGATCGGGTGTTCAGCCAGGGGATTGAGCACTCTGAACGGCCCGGGTTCTTCGGGCGATAACAACGCGTGAACAATGCCTGGGTGTGACTCTCGTGTCATTCCGTATCTGCGACTTGCCTGACCTCCTTCAGTGTACCGTAACAGAACCGCTACGCCACCCCATGGCAATCGCTGATGTAATCAGGCCAGTTGCTTGGTATCGGCGTCTTGGCCCCAGGGCTCAAAGGATTCGACTGAGATCGGTCGGGCGATGTAATAACCCTGTGCAAACTCGACGCCGAGTGCGCCCAGCTTTTCCAGTACCTCCCGCGTTTCGACGCGTTCGGCGATCGTCTCGATACCCATGGCGCTGCCCACCTCGTGGATCGCCTTGACCATGCTCTCATCGACATTGTCGTCGGCGACATTGCTAATGAACTGGCCGTCGATCTTGAGGTAGTCGACAGGCAGGTTTTTGAGGTAGGTGAATGACGATAGCCCGCTACCGAAGTCATCGAGAGAGAATTTGCAGCCGAGTTCCTTGAGTGCCCGCATGAAATGCACGACACGAGAAAGGTTGGAGATCGCGGCAGTCTCGGTAATCTCGAAACAGATCGCACCTTTCGGCAGCTTCTGGGCTTCGAGTTCGTCTTTGACGAAGTCGAGGAAGCGATCTTCGCTCAGCGACGTGCCAGACAGATTAATCGCGAGCGTAAACTTTGCGTCGCCATCTTCGCTGCGGTCAGCCAGTTTGGAGAGAGCCTCGTGAATAACCCAGCGATCGAGCGTCGACATCAGGTTGTAGCGTTCTGCCGCTGGAATAAACTGATCCGGACCGACGAGTTCTCCGTCCTCATCACGCATGCGCAGCAACAACTCGTAGTGGCCGCGCCGTTCAACGCTCTCCTTGCCGATACCGATGATGGGTTGAAAGAACAGCTCAAACCGATCATCTTCGACCGCACTCGTGATTCGCGACACCCATTTCATCTCCTCGTGGCGTAGCGACGCATCACTGTCCCGGTAGAAGTGAACCTGGTTGCGGCCCATGTCCTTGGCCGAATAACACGCCACATCGGCCGAACTCATCAGGCTCGCAGCATCGGCGTTCTCACTGTTGACCAAGACCACGCCGATCGAACAACGCACAGTCGTAAATGAGTCCTGCCATTCGAAGCGGTAGCCCTCGATCAAGCCGCGAATGCTCTCGGCTACCTCGATCGCGCGATCCTCACTGCACCGCTCGAGCAGAATGCCGAACTCATCGCCGCCCATCCGGGCAAGAATATCGGTGGAACGTATGCTCCCCTGAATCTGTTCTGACAACTGCCGCAGCAATGCGTCGCCAGCTGTATGTCCAAACGTGTCGTTGACGACCTTGAACTGGTCGAGATCGACATAAAGCAGCGCATGCGTTTCTTCGTTGTTGTCTTTGATTGCGTCGAGGGCGACACCCAATCGATTCTCGAATTCGCGGCGATTGATCAGGCCGGTCAGCGTGTCATGCGAAGCCTGGTAGCTAAGCTGGCGGAACAGGCGCGATTCCTTGCTGACATCGTGGAAGACCATGACGGAGCCGATGATATTGCCAATGCGGTCACGAATGGGCGCGGCCGAGTCCTGAATGGGAACTTCGTCACCGCTCTTCGTGATCAGTACTGAATTTTCAGGGAGCGTTATTACGCGACCCTCTTTCAGGCAACGCACAACCGGGTTTTCGCACGTTGCACGGGTATGCTCGTTGACGATCATCATGAGCTCGACAACAGGCGTGCCGCGGGCGCTGCGCATATCCCAGCCAGTGAGATCCTGTGCCACCGGGTTGATGTAATCGACGATGCCATTGGCATCAGTCGTGATGACACCGTCACCAATAGACTGCAAGGTGACCTGCGCGCGCTCCTTTTCTTCGAACACACGGGTTTCCGCGCGCTTGCGATCGGTAATATCGGTGATGGTACCTTCGTGCGCGATCACGTTGCCTTTGTCATCACGAATAGCGCGCGAGTTTTCGAGCACAACGATTTCCGTACCGTCTTTGCGGCGCAGGCGGTACTCGAAATTTTTCACCACGCTCTGCGCTTCGAGGCGTGCGAAAACGCGCTCGCGGTCGATTGGATTGACGTACAACATGGTGGTCTGCCCGATGGCCTTGAGATCCTCAACGCTGCTATACCCGAGCATTTCGACCAGCGCCGGGTTCGCGGTAATGATCTCGCCCTTGCGCGAGGCAATGTAGACGCCGTCAACGACATTTTCAAAAAGGCCGCGGTAGCGAGCCTCGCTCTTACGCAGACGTTCTTCATCGAGTTGCCGCTTGATCGCGATCCCGGTCAGGCGGGCCATGCGATTGAATTTGTCAAGTTCATCCGTTGTTGGTGCACGGGCCTCATGACAATAGATGTCGAGTGTGCCGATGATCCGTCCGGCTGCTCCGAATACGAGGAAGGACCAGGCTGCTTTAATGTCGTGATTCGCCGCCTCTGCCCTTGCCGCGGACCAGCCAGGGTCACTATCGATGTCGGTCGTAATGCGATCCTGCCGGTGGTAGGCGGCCGAGCCACAGGTCAGGCTATCGGGCGCGACATCGACAAAGTCGAGGCACAGCTTGAACTGCTCCGTCAAGCTCGGCGCCTGCTCGACGGACAAAGTCTGACTGTTCCCATCGAAGTGCATTACCGCGGCTTTAAAATCAGGCCCGATTTTTTCAACAAACCGGCAAATGGCGCGCAACGTGCGATCGTACGGCGTACTTGCGGCAATCATTTCGAGGACTTTGTTTTGTGCGTGCGCGATTGCCTCGTTGCGCTTGCGGTCTTCGATGTCGGTGACGCTGACGCGAATCAGGCGCCGATCATCAGAAGGCAACCTGCTGAATCGCACCTCGCAGGGAATGCGGCGGCCGTTCGAATCCTTGTGCATCCATTCGAACGTCGGGTGTTCACCGTTCAATGCTGCATCTACATAGCCGCGCCGAACACCGAACGACGGTGTTCCGTCCGGTTGGTTCTTCGGGCTAATAGCTTCCGGCCCGACGGTAAGCAACCGAGCTCGAGACAGATTGAACAGCATGCAGGCCTTGTCATTTGCGTCAGTAAAGCGGTTGTTATCCACGTCGAAGACAATGATCGCCTCGGGCGCATTCTCGACGAGAGCCCGGTAGCGTTCTTCGTTTTCACGCAATGCAATCTCGGCTTTGATGCGATCAGAGATATCACGCAGGCTGACGACGAACACCTCGCCTCCCACCGTATCGATCGTGCTGGCGTTCACGCGGGCATGAAAGGTCTCGCCGTTCTTGCGGGCCGCAATAACGTCGCCACCGGCCAGCTCCAGGTTCGTGTCATCGAGATCGGACATGAAGGGCAACAGGTATTCGGTAAAGGGAGTGT
>CALDZH010000018.1 GCA_937944275.1 uncultured Woeseiaceae bacterium | reverse complement strand
GTGCTGTTCGATCCCGCCACTGATCCCAATACGGGTGGTCCTGTAGGAGTGATCGACTGGCAGGGATCCGTCAATGACCTGCACAGCGTCATCCTCACCGATGATTTGAATGCGACAGGTGTGGACCTTACTTACGTGAGTCACACGATGTACTGGGAGGATTCTGGTGCGCCGGTCAGTCACACATTCACAAACACTGGCGGACAGCTGAGTTACGTCCTCGACCCAATAATTCCGGCAACGGAACAGATTGTCATCGAACTGACCGTCGTGCTCGAAGACACACCCGTAAATGCGCCGGGGACCCAATTCGTAAACACCGCCAAGTGGAGTTTCGGACGTCTGATAGACGGCGAGTTTTTCGAGCCGCTGCCCGGTGAGTGGGGTATTTCGGAACCGCTGACAATCGCGGCACCCGAACTCGTTATGACGAAGACCGGGCCGACGGATCTTAACCGAACGTTGAATCTCGGCGAGTGGGGCGAGTTCGGGCTGGATGTACTGAACACCGGGCTGAGTGGCGCCTGGGATATCACGATTCGCGACCTGCTGCCGAACGGACCGACTGGCGGCATGTGTGATGTCACACCGGAAATTCTCAGCGCGCAGGTATTTGGCGTGGACGGCATCACCCCGGTACCTGGTAAAGGACCGCTTACCGAAGGGGTTGACTACACACTGAATTTCAGCGGTGCGCCAAGCTGCGAATTGACTCTTAACATGCTAACCGATCAGGGCGTGATCGGCGCGGGTGAGCGCCTGGTTATTTCCTACCGGACGCAGCTTGATTCCGACAGCGAGGATGGCGCATCGCTTACGAACATCGCCGGTGTGACGCAATGGTTCAATGGCGACGCGAGTAACGCTGATCGCATCGAATTCAACCGCACACTGACAGACGGCACGCCCGGAACAGACGATCACGAGGACGAGCATACGGTTCAAGTAGGCCTCTTCGGCTGGTTCTTCGAAAAGACGGTACAGAACGTGACCACGGGCGAGTACCCGGCGACGATAGCCGGTCCGGGCGACGTTCTTCGGTACTCGCTGCGTCTACAGACGACTGACGGCGCGCTAAACAACTTCCAGTTCCTCGACGACCTCGGTGCTTTCAATTCGAATGCTGCCTTTGTGCCCGGATCACTTGCGCTGGTTGCGGCGACCGTAACCGCAGGTGCAGTCACAACAGGTACAGATGCGTTCGGCGGCAGCAATGGCGACGGTATTGTTGACATCAGAAACCTGGACCTGCCGGCTGCGAGCGAAGTCACGATTCAGTACGAGGTGACGCTCGCATCAAACCTGATCGACGGTACGGTAGTCACCAACCAGGCGGGGCTTTACGGACCTGCGTGGCTGGCCGACAGTGACGACCCGTTTGTCAACGGGCAAGCTGATCCAACAGTGCAGGGCGATGAAGACCCGACACGAGTCCTGATCGAAGCGGAACCGCCACCGGCGCTGACCAAGGCCAATACGCAGCCGACAGCAACGATCGGGGAAGAGTTCAGTTACCTCGTTACTGTTCCTTCGGTCGCGCACAATGCTGATATCTACGATGTTCGCATCATCGATGACCTGACCACGTCGGCGGCAAATCTGCAATTCGTTGACGCGACATTCGTATCCGGCAACGGCAACCTGATTAATTCGGGCAGCGATACAAACCTCGTTATCGAAGCCAATGGCAACGGCATAGATATTCCCGCCGGCGAACAAGCCGTAATCGAGATCACGGTAAGATTGCTCGATACCAGCACTAATGTAGCCGGCCTGGCGTTCACAAATACTGCCTCGTACACCTACAACCTGGTCAATAACGACCCTATCACGCAACGGCTTGGGGATCCGGGCACTACCGAGCCCATGACCATTGTTGAGCCCGACCTGACGCTCGAAAAGAGCGGGCCGCTGGGGGTGCGTCTTGGTCTTCCTGCGACATTCACGCTGAATATTCACAACGTCGGCGATTCTTCCGCGTGGAATGTAACGATTGGCGACCTGTTGCCGAACCAGGCCGATGGCGGCATGTGCGATGCTGCACCGCAGAACATCACGGCACAGGTTTTCGAGAGCGACGGTGTGACGCCTGTTTCGGCGGTGTTCGTCGAAGGAACCGACTTTACGGCGACTTTCCTTGGTGACCCGACCTGCACGATGACCTTGTCGATGCTGACGAGCGACACGGAAATTGGTGCGGGCCAGCGGCTCATAGTCAACTATGAAGCGGAACTCGATGCGGGCAGTATCGAGAACGCCGTACTAACCAACATTGCGGGCGTTACAGAATGGTTCGGCCTCGATGTGACCGATGCGGCACAGCAACCGTACGCCCGGACCTACGCGCGAGCGATTACCGATGGCACAGTCGGCACACTCGATCATGAGGATGCACATACGACCGCGGTCTTCACGCCGGAGCTAATTTTCGAGAAGTATCCCGTGAATGTGACGACGGGTGACAATCCTGCGGTGACGGCGACCCCCGGCGATACGATTCGTTATGTGCTGTACATAGAGAATGCCGGCGATACGCTCATCGAAGATTTCAGTATTGTTGACGAACTTGACAGCTTGAATGGGCTGCCGGCGTTCCAGGCAGGCACGCTCAATGTCGTTACAGTTCCGGTCGGTGCGGATGCAAGTAATTCGGACCCGAACGGTGGCACGAGCGGCACTGGCCTGCTCGATGTTCGCAATCTCAGTCTCGATGGCCCGGGCGATAGCCTGCAGGTCGAGTTTGAGGTCACCCTTGCGCCTGTAATTGCCAACGATACGGTTGTTCTGAACCAGTCCGTCGCAATGTTCTCCGGCTTCCCGATTGCGCTCAGTGACGATCCGAATGTTAGTGGCGCAGCCGACCCGAATGTTGACGGGGATGAGGATCCGACAGAACTCCTGATCCAGTCCGCACCCTATTTCGATATCGACAAAGTATCCAGTTACCTTAGCGGTGACCCGAACGTACTGCTGGCGGGCGAGACGCTGCGCTATACGATTACGGTTCAGAACATCGGCACCGACAATGCGATAAACGTCGACCTTGCCGACCAGGTGCCGGCGAACACGAGCTATGTCGCAGGAAGCACGACACTTAACGGCGTCGTCGTGGCGGATTCGACAAACGGTGGATCGCCGCTGATCGACGGCATACTGATCAATGCGCCCGAGGATCCGACACCGGGCGTCCTGAACGCCGGCGTCGCGGACAACACTGCGACGATTACGTTTGATGTTGTTGTTTACTCCAATGTGCCCGATGGCACGATCCTTTCAAACCAGGCATTCGTCAGTGCCGTCGACGACAACCTTGCCGACTTGCCGTCGGATGATCCGCGGACGGATGTGCCCGATGATCCGACGCGCGATGTCGTCGGCAACTTCCCGCTGTTGTTCGCCGAAAAATCTGCGGTCCTGCAAGTAGACAATGGTTCGCCAGGCGTCGTCGATCCCCTGGATATTCTGCGCTACACGATTACCGTCTATAACAACGGTAGTGTGCCAGCGACGATGGTCGAGCTGTTCGATAACGTGCCGGCCGATGTTACCTATTTTGCCGATACCACAACGCTCAACGGTTTGCCGGTGGGGCAGCCTGATGGCGGCGTATTCCCGCTGGAGGCTCGTCTGCCAATAAGTTCGGCGGATCTCACACCGCCGTTGCCTGGCGTCGATGAGGGCGTCCTGTCGCCAGGAGAAGCAGCTGTCGTTCAATTCGACATGCAGGTCAATGACGCCACTCCGCGTGGCACAGTGATCACCAACCAGGCGACTGTTTACAGTGACGAGGTCGCCAACCTTCTTACCGACGGCGACGGTAACCCGGCAACAGGACCAGAACCCACGGTGGTTGTCGTCGGGGATGCTCAGCTGCTGACGATCGTCAAGGAAGTGTCGGTTGTAGATGGTGGTCCGGCGATCCCCGGTGCAATGCTCGAATACGTCGTTACAGTGCAGAACGCCGGTACTGTTCCGGCTTTGTATGTCACGCTTCGAGACGACCTCGACGAGGTCAACCCGGGCTACCTCGCCTATGTCGACCAGTCTGCGACGTTGAATGGTCTGCCGGCAGGCGTGGACGTTACCGGTACCGTCATCACGGCGGACTATTTCACGGAATATGGCGCACTTCCTCCCGGGGAGTTCGCGGTATTGCGCTTCCGTGCCGTAATCGACCCGACCCTCGTTGAAGGCACGACGATCGTAAACACCGGCCGTGTGTACTGGGATGATCCACAGCAGCAGGCCGATGCGACCGTCATGATCGACGTGGGCGCCATGCCTGACGCGGGCATTCTCAGTGGCTACGTCTGGCACGATGCGGACCACGACAATGTGCCAGGTGGGTTGGAAACCCCGCTGGCAGGATGGACCGTGGAGCTACTGCTCGACGATCAACCTGTGCGCTCCGTCGTTACGGATGCCGATGGCTACTACCTGTTCATCAATGTGACCCCGAACTACGCAACCGGACAGTTCTACGCCTTACGCTTTACTGCGCCGGGCGCTGGAACAATGACGGCCGTGATGGGCGACACCGATTCCGATTTCACGGATGGTCCGCAACGCATTGATGAAATAGACGTGCAGGAAGGCAGTAATCTCCTGGCGCTGAATATGCCGGTTGACCCGAACGGCGTCATCTATGACTCGATAACGCGTGGTCCGGTAACGGGTGCCACGGTCACCTTGCTCGATGCTCGTAACAGTGTGCCGCTGCCGAGCAGCTGTTTTGATGATCCGAATCAGCAGGGTCAGATTACTGTACCGAACGGCTACTACAAGTTTGATATCAACTTCTCCGACCCGGCTTGCCAGAGCGGTAACAGTTTCCTGCTCCAGGTCACGGCGCCAGGCACGGCGTACGTGGCCGGCGTATCGCAGATGATACCGCCGACATCGGATCTTTCGACGTTGCCATTCGATGTACCGAGCTGTCCTGGGTCTGCGAACGATGCGGTGCTTGCGACGGCACAGCATTGCGAGGCACAGGTCTCCGAATTTGCACCGGCGGTAACGGTGCCGGCACAAAGTCCGGGTACTGCTTACCACCTGTTGCTGCGCGTCGATGGCACGCAGTCGCCGGGTACGAGCCAGCTATTCAACAACCATGTGCCACTGGATCCGCGTCTGGATGGTGCTGTGGCCGTAACCAAGACGACACCGATGCTGAATGTCACGCGTGGCCAGTTGGTGCCCTATGTAATAACGGTAAGCAACTCGTTTGGCGCAGACTTGCGAGACGTCGTCGTTGTCGATCGATTCCCAACCGGATTCCGATATATAGAGGGCTCGGCGCGCTTTGATGGTGTTGAAAGCGAGCCGGTGATCAACGGTAACGAACTGGTCTGGTCAGATATTCTGCTCACCACCGACGGGACGCATGAAATCAAGCTGCTGCTGGCCGTCGGCGCTGGCGTTACCGAGGGTGAGTTTGTTAACCGTGCGCAAGCCGTGAATGAAATTACGGGCTCCGTAATGTCTGCGGAGGCCACGGCAACCGTTCGCATTGTCCCGGACCCGACATTCGACTGTACTGATGTCAACGGCAAGGTGTTCAACGACTTCAACCGTAATGGTTTCCAGGACGAAGATGAAATCGGTCTGCCGGGCGTAAGGTTGGTATCAGCCAGGGGCCTTGCAGCGACAACGGACAGCCATGGCCGCTATCACATAACCTGCGCAATCGTTCCAAACGAAAGTCGCGGCAGCAATTTCGTCCTCAAGCTGGATGACCGCACTTTGCCAAGCGGATATCGTGCGTCGACCCGGCCGGTACAGGTGCAACGCGCGACTCGTGGTAAAGCGTTGCGCATCAACTTCGGCGCATCGATACACCGTGTTGTCGGGCTTGATATTGCCGATGCCGTGTTCGAACCTGGGACGACCGTCATGCGTAGCCAATGGCGCTCGCGAATTGACCTTCTGCTCGACGAGTTGCAGAAGGGCCCGGCGATATTGCGCTTGTCCTACGTCGCCGACGTTGAAGACGAATCCCTCGTCAACCAGCGTCTCGACCTTCTCAAGAACCAGATCATGGGGGCCTGGGAAGAACTGAATTGCTGTTATGAGCTTGTTGTCGAGCCTGAAGTCTTTTGGCGTCTTGGCGGACCCCCGTCGAAACCGAAGGAGGCAGGGAAATGAGCGTCGTGACGAGAAAACTCGGATACGTGTTGATTTCGTGCCTCGTGACCGTCTCGATGCAGGTTGTCGCTGCAGATGTGGATGAGGCTCCCCTGGGCGAGGTTGTCGAGCGGCACCTGTCTGCGGATGTGCCGCCAATGCAGTGGGTGCAGGATCCCGAGCGGATTGAGGAGGAACTGGGCGATTCGTTCGAGGTTCGCGAGACGCTTGGCGATGAACTCGAGACGATCAAGCTGAGCGGTTTGGTGCCGTCGATCCACTTTGAGTCTGGTGTGGCAAAGATCCCCGGATCAACCGTAGTATCGCTGGGCGAGATTTTGGAGCGCATGCGCGATCGAATGAATGTTCGCCTGCACCTTATCGGTCACGCGGACAACCGACCGCTGTCACCGGCCCTGCAGGAAATCTATGGTGATAACGCAGGATTATCACGCGAGCGCGCCGGGCAGGTCGCCGAACACTTCCAAACCTCACTTGGTCTGCCGCCGGAAGCAATTTCCTACGAGTGGGCTGGTGATCTGGACCCTGTCGCATCGAACCTGACCGAGGCTGGCCGCGCCTTGAATCGCCGCGTGGAAGTCGAGGTCTGGTACGACGAAAGTAAGGATAAATTGACGCTTGAAGAAGTGCTCGTTCCACACGAGATATCACGAATAAAAGTGTGCCGCATGGAGACCGTCTGCAAGCTGCGGTATGTCGATGGGCATGCCCGCCGTGCACGTGTGCAAAACCTCATAGCGCCGTTGGGTTACGAAGCAGAAACGATAGAGGTGGATGGGCGGTTTATCGAAAGCGTTCGACAGGGCTTCGAGAATCTCAGTGACAAGCAAAATGTCATCGTCAAGTTCGTTGGTTATTCGGATGACATGCCGCTCGCAGGACGTACCGCGCGTATCTACGGCGATCATGTTGGCCTTTCGAAAGCACGTGCCCGGCGCGTTGCGTTGGCCGTGCAGGATGAACTCGAGTTGCCGACTTCTGTAATCCAGAGTGACGGTCGCGGTTCAGAGCGCCCGATTGGCTCCAATGATACGGAGCGCGGACGAGCTTTGAATCGGCGTGTCGAGGTTGAATTCTGGTACGACGACCCGCTGCAGGAGTTGCCGGACGAGCCGCAGCTGTGCCCCGAATCGGCCGGCGCCGAAATGCTCACGAAGGTTTACGATCCACCCTGGGGCCGCATAGCGGACATCAGTTTCGAAGAAGGCCAGCCGGTATTACCTGCGGGCTACTCCGGTGTGCTGGCGCGCGCGCTTGCAGACGTATCTGACAAGACCAAGCCACGGCTGCGTTTTATCGGTTACACGAGCAACGAACGACTCGCTCGACGCACTGCCGCTGTGTACGGTGACGACATCGGGCTTTCCGCCTCACGGGCACGTCGTGCGATGGAACTGGTCGCCGAAGACATGCAGCTTGAACCCGGTCAACGCGAGTACGAAGGGCGCGGTTATGTGCATTCGGATGACGTCGTCAACGCCGGCTTCGTTCAAGGTGAGACATCGCACGTTGCAGTCCAGGTTGTCTATGATGAGCTGGCAATTCTCGACGACTACGAAGGTGTTGATATCACGCGCGTCTCGCGCGAGCTCAGCCCGCAGAACCCGTTGGCCCTGAACCTGATGCGTATCACAGTCGACGGCGAGCCGATCGATGATCCGAAACGCAGTTCGTCCGACATTCAGCGTTGCACTGATGTGGCATTCGACGACGCAGATATCCAGTTCGGCTACGACAACATGCGGTCGGCACCGCGCCTCAGCGTTGCGGCCGAGCCGGAGCGTATCGCGGTAGCGGACGACGACGGCGAACCGCGCCGCATGTCGCCCGTGCAGTTCCGGATGTACACGAACTATTCGTACTTCATAGAGCGTGCTGAAGTCCGCATCTTCGAGAACGGGCAGTCGGTTGAGACAGAGCCACTCGATGTCATCGAGATCAGCGAGGACGATGCGGTAGCGTGGCAGGCACAGCCAGACTGGTTCGAAGGCCCTGTGCACGAACTGGCCTATGTGCTGCGCGCTTATGGCAGCGACGGCAATTTTGACGAAACCAATCCGCAACCACTGTGGGCCGTCTACGGCGACGTTGAAGCGCCGGTCGAAGACGACGAAGACGATGAATTCGAGTGGAGTCCGGAGTTGTTTACCGCCTACGGCGAAAACAGCCTGACCATGCATAACATCGGTCTGAGCAGTGGCACGGTCAGCGTACGTGGCAGCGTCGCGCCGGGTGAGCAGGACGTATGGGTCGCAGGACGGCCGGTGCCTGTGGACGAGCAAGGCAACTTTATCGCCGAGGAAATCCTGCCTCAGGGCGTGCACACGGTTGAGGTCGCGGTTCTCGACAAGGAAGGCAACGGCAAGCTATATCTGCGTGATCTTGAGCTGGAAAGCAATGACTGGTTCTACGTAGGCATGGCTGATGTGACTTTCTCGGAAAACAGCGCCAGCGGCCCGGCCGATCTGTATCAGGGTGCCAACTCAGGCCAGGACATCGATTCCAGCCTGGACGGGCGCCTGGCGTTCTTTGTTAACGGTAAATTCGGCGACCACTGGAAACTGACGGCGAGTGCAGACACGCGAGAAGGCCCGCTGGAAAATATTTTCAGCAACATGATGGAAAAATCGCCGGACGCGCTGTTCCGTCGTATCGACCCTGATTACTACTACCCGACTTTTGGTGACGACAGCACGGTCGAGGAACTCGCGCCGACGATGGGCAAGTTCTTCGTGCGCGTCAGCAACGATGATAATCACGCGCAGTGGGGCAACTTCAAAGTCGGCTACATGAACAATGAACTCGCGCGCGTCGATCGTGGCCTGTATGGCGCCAACATGCATTATCAATCCGCTGCAACGACGAGCTTCGGTGAACAACGCTATGTTGTCGATGCCTTTGCCGCGGAGCCGGGTACCGTTCCGAGTCGTGAAGAATTTCGTGGTACAGGCGGCTCGCTTTACTACCTGAATCGACAGGATATTCTTACTGGCTCTGAACGTGTTCGTATCGAGCTGCGTGACAAGGACTCCGGCGTTGTGACAGGCGTACTGAACCTGATGCCGGTGATGGACTATGACATCGACTACCTGCAGGGCCGGGTACTCCTGACCGAACCCCTGGCGTCCACCGTAGATGACAACCTGCTGGTTCGCAGCAATGCCGTAAGCGGTGATGAGGCCTACCTCGTAGTGCGCTATGAGTACACTCCGGGCTTTGGCGATATGGATGCGGTTTCTGTTGGTGGCCAGGCACACGCATGGATCGGAAGTCATGTGAAGGTCGGGGTTACGTCGAATATCAATGAACAGGATGAGGTGGAAGACAGCCTGAATGCTGCCGACCTGACCTTGCGATACGCGCCGGAAACCTGGTTGAAAGTACAGCAGGCTGACAGTGAAGGTCTCGTGTCGATGCCAATCATGTCGAACGATGGCGGCTATGAGTTCAACTCCTATGACCCGGGATCCTTCGTCAACGCCAAGGCGAGTGCGAGTCGTGCTGATATCAGTATGTCCTCCGAAGAGGTAATCGGTTGGGGCGATATTCGCATGACCTACTATGTTCAGGACGTCGAAGGCGGGTATTCCGCGCCGGGAATGATGGCCCTGATGGATACTAAGACCCAGGGTGGCACTCTGCACGTACCCGTGGCCGATCGCCTCAACATCAACGCGAAAGTGGACAAGCGGGTCCAGGACATGGGACTCGAGACCAATTCCCAGGAAATCAATGTCGGTTATCAGCTCAACGATCGTTGGGATATCAGCGCCGGGTATCGCAAGGATGAGCGTTTGGACAACTCACCGATAGTCGTACTCACTCAGGAACAGGGCGAGCGCACCGACGCCATCTTGCAGGTCGGTTACGACTCGAAATCATCCTGGAGTACCTATGCATTCGTGCAGGACACAATGTCGGTATCTGGTAATCGCAGCAATAACGCCCGGACTGGCTTTGGCGGATCCTACCAGGTAACCGAGCAACTGCGCCTCGACGCGGAGGTCTCTGACGGCGATCTCGGCACCGGCGGCCGTATCGGCTCCAGTTACCTGCACTCTGATCGTACAAGCATGTACCTCAACTATGCGCTTGAAAACGAGCGTACCGATAATGGCATGCGCAGTGGACGCGGCAGCGAAGGCAACCTCGTTGCCGGCGTCAAGACGCGCATTGCTGATAGCACGAGTGTTTTCCTCGAAGAGCGCTATCAACACAACGACATCATGACGGGGCTGACGCACGCTACAGGTATTACGTTTGCACCGAACCAGAAGTGGAATTTCGGTATCACCACCGACATTGGCACCTTGCGGGATACAATGACGGGTGCAGAGACTGACCGGCTTGCGACTGGCGTGCAGGTTGGCTATGGCACCGAGAAAATGCAGATCGCCAGCGGCATCGAGTACCGCAATGACGATGTCGAGCAACTCGATCTGAGCCGCATGGAGCGAGAGACCTGGCTGTTCCGCAACTCGATCAAATACCAGCTCAATGAATCGTCCAGGCTTCTCGGCAAGTTCAACCGTTCAGAGAGCGAGAGCACGCAAGGTTCGTTCTATGACGGCGGCTTTACCGAAGCGGTAGTGGGCTACGCGTACAGGCCTGTGTATAACGATCGCCTGAATGCGATGGCCAAGTACACGTACTTCTACAACATGCCGACGACGGGGCAGGTAACGTTGCAAAACACCGCCGCGGAATTCATGCAGAAGAGTCATATTGCCTCTGTCGACGTCACCTACGATGTCTCGCGGAATATCACGATAGGCGGCAAGTATGCCTATCGCATGGGGCAGGTTAGCCTCGACCGGGAGAACCCGGAGTTCTTCGACAATCGGGCGAGCCTGTATGTTCTGCGTGGTGATTACCGTTTCCGTGAGAACTGGGAAGTGCTTGCCGAGGTTCG
>CALDZH010000017.1 GCA_937944275.1 uncultured Woeseiaceae bacterium | reverse complement strand
ACCTCTGCAACGCATGCACGCGGAACGATCAGGCGATCTTCGGCCAGCGGAATGAGCAAGCTATATAGTTCTTCGGTTTCGCCGCTCACGGCAGTTCAATCCCTTTTTCTTCAAGTTGGCGGCGTATCGCCTCGAGAAGCTGTGAATCCTGATACGGCTTGCCGAGATAGTCGTTTACGCCGAGTTCGATCGCGCGAGCGCGGTGCTTGTCTCCTACACGTGACGTAATCATTATTATAGGCACATCTGCGAGGCGCGGATCATTGCGCACGTGAGATGCAAACTCATAACCGTCCATGCGCGGCATCTCTATGTCGAGCAGGATCACATCGGGCTTGTGGTCTCGCATGACCGCGATTGCGTCGAGTCCGTCCTTGGCTGTCTCAACCCGCAGTCCGCTGCGCTGCAGGAAGCGCTCAGTCACACGCCGAACCGTGATCGAGTCGTCAACGACGAGCGCCAGTGGGCGATCATCGCTGGGAGTCGGCGCGGCTTTCCTGATCTCGACGACGGGTGCCCCGGTGCGCACGAGCGCGTGGATGTCGAGAATCAGGATTATTCGGCCATCACCGAGAATCGTTGCGCCCGAGATGCCGCGTATGCCGGCCAGCTGCGGACCGACCGATTTGACCACGATCTCGCGGCTGGCGAGCATTTCGTCGACAAGCAAAGCGGCCGAGTACTCGCCTGCATGCACAAGTATGACTGGCACCGACGTCTCGTCCTCAGGCAGCTTCGCGGCCTGGCCATCGAGATACATGCCCAGGTGGCGGAACTTGTAGGACTGTTCGCCATATTGGTAGCTAGGCTCGCTGTGGCTGAGCAGACTCTCGAGTTCACGGCGTGGAATACGCGCTACGCCTTCTACCGTTGGCAGCGGCAAGGCATAGACTTCATCGCCTGTACGGACAATCAGCGCCTGCGTAATGGCCAGTGTGAATGGCAGCCGGACCGTAAAATTAGTGCCCTGACCGGTAACCGAGGAAATGCGCAGCGAACCACCAAGTTTTTTCACTTCGTTGGCGACTACGTCCATGCCTACGCCGCGCCCGGCAGACTGCGTCACGGAACCGGCTGTCGAGAAGCCCGGTTTCAGGACCAGATCCATTATTTCTTCATCGCTGACTTTGTTATCGGGCGTGAGCAGGTCCAGCTCGTAAGCTTTGCGGCGAATCGAATCGACATCCAGACCAGCGCCATCATCGGCGACGTCGATTACCATCTCAGCGCCCTCTCTGTGCAGGCGGATGGTAATGCGGCCTACTGCAGGTTTGCCCGCAGCCTGGCGGTCCGCCGCGTCTTCGATGCCGTGAACGACGGCATTGCGCAACATGTGCTCAAAAGGTGGCAGCATCTTGTCGAGTACCTGCCGATCAAGCTCGCCGGACGCTCCTTCGACCGCAAGTTCCGCTCGCTTCCCGGCCTCCTCGGCTACCTGGCGCACGAGGCGCGTCAGACGCGATACATGACGTTGAAACGGCACCATCCGGGTGCGCATGAGGCCATCCTGAAGCTCGGCGGTGACACGCGACTGCTGCACGAGCAGACCTTCTGCTTCCGTAGTCACCGACTTCAACAGGTCCTTGAGACTGCCGAGGTCATTTGCTGATTCAGCCAGCGCTCGCGACAACTGCTGAATGTTGGAGTAGCGGTCAAGTTCAAGTGGGTCGAAATCACGGGCTACGAGCGTGTCCTGGTGGCCGTGCATGATCTCAGCTTCGGTCTCGATCTCGAGTTTGCGCAACTGCTCGCGCAGGCGGGCAACCGTTTGCCCAAGTTCTTCAACATGGAACTCAAACGAATTCACCTGCTGATTGAGGCGCGAATGATAAATACTGATCTCGCCAGCGGCATTGAGCAGGTCCTCGAGCAGATCGGCGTCAACCCGCGCAAATTCCTGGCGTTGATCCGGCGTTCGCAGGGCCCTTACGTCGGCCGGCGCCTTCTCTCGCGCCTGCGCCGCAGGTTCGGCTTCTGGTTCCGGTTCGGCTTCTGGTTCCGGCTCGGCTTCTGGTTCCGGCTCGGCTTCTGGTTCCGACGGCCGTTCCGGTGCCGGCTCCGGCATGTCAGACACCTCTTTCTCGGCACCAATTTCCGAAAGTTCGTCAGCCAGCAGCGAATCGACGATGACCATGCTGACCGAATCCTCCGGTTCGATCGTAAACTCGGCAGACGGGGCTTCCTCAACCCGGGTGTCATCCGGCGCCACGTCTACTTCGGCATCTTCGGCAACTTCAAACCCTGCGTTCGCATGCTGAATTCGCTGCACCAGGTCGGCGGCGGCCCGGACGACCTTGTTCGCGATAACCAGGTCGCGCATGCGATGCAGTTCGTCGATACTTCGCTGCAACAGATCCTCGACTGCCGGCGTAGCTTTTACGCGACCGTCGTCGACCGAAATCAACAAAGCTTCGATTTCGTGACTCAGGTTCCCCATAGCCGAAATGCCGGCCATGCGTGCGCCACCTTTGAGCGTATGAAGGTGGCGTTTCAGCTCGTCCATCGGCTGCGCCGTACGTTCCTTGACCCATTCCATCAGCGCCTTGTCTGCCGACTCGAGTAACTCCGCAGACTCCTCGGTGAAAATGGCCGCAATTTCTGCGTCGTATTCCACCTCGCCGCTCACGACTTCGGCGACAGGTTGAGGTATCTCTGCGGGAGGCTCCTCTGCCGTAGCAGCGGGCACTTCAACTGCATCAGGTACAGAAACTGGCTCAACCTGAACTGCGTTTGTTAGGTTGGCAATGTGTTCAATGAGTGAAGTGAAGTCCGCACGGTCTCTATCAGGATTGTTTATGTCCCCGACGATCGTATCGATCGCACGTGAGGCGGCACGCAACACATCAAGCCCGGACTTTTGAAACCCTATCTTGTGATCATACAAACGCCTCACGAAACGGTTCAGCGCTGCTGCGACGGCCACGCCGCGCTCGACATTCGCCATATTGGCACTGCCGTGCAGTGTATGGCATGCGCGGTGCAATTTATCAGTGACACCAAATGGTGGCTGATGGCCCTCACAGGCCTCCAGGTAATCAGAGATCACCTTCAGGTGGCCCGCTGTCTCCTTCGAGAAAATATCGTACAGCACAGGATCCATTTCGAGCGCCGGCTCTTCTTCGACTGGCTCCTCGCTCTCTGGTCGGCTGATCGTCAGCACTGCCGCATTTGGATCTCCATCAGCAAATGCATGGGCGCGCGCAATCAGCAAACTGATATCCGCTTTCGGCTCTGTACCCACCTCGAGTTGCTCGACGAGCTCAGGTACCGCGGCCGCAGCCTCTACTATGAATTCGATCATGGGCGGCGTGCGCTTCAATGTCCTGTTGATCAGTCGATTAAGCAAATTCTCAACGGCCCAGCAGTACTCACCAATACGCTCTGCACCCACCATGCGACCACTGCCCTTGAGCGTGTGGAACGAGCGGCGAGTAGTGATCAACATTTCCAGACCGTCGGGCGATGCCACCCAGGAAGGCAAGTGGCGCTTGATTGAAGCAATCTCTTCCTTCGCTTCCTCGATGAACAGCTCAAGGATCTCCGGGTCAGTGTGGTTCGCATCCTGCGCGATGACAGGGAGCGGTATGACCGCGGTCGCCTGCATCTGCGCACCATCCAAGGCAGCCTCCGCAATCGCGCGTTGGCCGGCGTCTTCTACATCGAGCGCCTCGAGCTTTTGCGTCGCAGAAACCTGTTCCGGTTCCTTGAACTCCGTAAGCTGCATTCTCTGCTCGATGTCACAAAGCACGGCAAGGCACGCCTCTGCATTGTCGAGCATGTACCACGGCTCGCTACGGCCAGCTTTGACCGTTTCCATGTAGTACTCGATGCTTACAATCGCATCAGCAAGCCGATCGGATTCCTTCTGCGTCAGCTGCGCCGGACCGCCGTCATTCAGTATTGCTGTGACAAGTCCACCTATGCGATCGACAACCTCCATGGCGCGAGTCTTGTCGAGCATGAGCAGGCCGGCTTTGATACCACTGATCAAAGACGGAAGACTGTCGAGCCCGCTAGACGGCGCTTCCGCGGCAAAACTCTGACTGATGGTTTCCTTGATGCGTGCAAGATTAATTATGCACTCACGCATGACGGACTCGGTGACCTTACGGAACTCCTCGGCGTCTTCAGGTGACTCGTCGTCACCCCCCTCTTCATCCGGGGTCGCTGGTAATGCGAGGCGCATAAGCTGTTGTTCGAGACGGTCTTCTACTCGCAACAACGTAGATGCGATATCCAGAATAATCCGATCGCTTGTGACACCGCCTTCCTCAACGACGGTCTTAAGACGATCTATTTCACCATCGATATCGCCTCGCAATTGGCCAAGCCCCAGAACACCAAGGGTGTCACTGATCTTCTTTAGGAGTTCGAGTTGCGGCACAAGCTCTGACGACTTGTTCATGCCCGTACGAACGAAGATGTCGAGTACATCCTTGACGCTACTCAGATCCTCGCGAATCGCCGAACCGACCGTCTCCATGAGTTTAGCGCTCGGCGCGGACAACGCTTCACGCGCGTTCTCGACCTGCTCATCGCTCGGCATCAATTCGGCCAGATTAAATGCTGAGCGAATTTCACTGATTCGCTCGCCCGCAGTTGAGGAGCGCGCTACGTAGTAGAGGAGATTGTTCAATAAATCATCGACCGGATGATTATCGAAGGCGAGCAATCCTTCGCTGATAACGTACTTCAGTTGCCGATCTGCCTGGCCTAGCAGGCGTTTCAATGCAACCGACGTTTTGAGTCCACCATTCAGCAGTGATTCAAGTACGCCACCGACGATCATCCACATTTGGTACATATCATCGCGCGTCGCCGAGTGTTCAAGAGCGGCAGCTACTTTGCCCAGCGTCTGAATATGGCGCTGATTGTCTCCGCCCTTGATCCACCCAAGCAATGCGAGTTGGAACTTCGGACGCAGACGCTGTGCGACGATGACCGGATCTTCGCCACTACCTTCACGTTCACCGCGCTTGTCTGTGGTTCGCGTCGGCGAGAGATTGAGCAACAGCAGCGTGCCTTCGGATAAGAGTGGTTCACCGCGAGCAGCGCGCAGATCGTTGAGCATGGGCAGCAAGACAAGTGCGATGTCGCGGCCACCAGCGAGCAGGCGCTCAATATAGATCGGCAATTGCACCATCGCACGCGTCAGGGCGTCGAGACCGTCCTCACGCCCTTTGGCTGAGCGCAAGGCCGTCAGAAACCTGCAACACAGTTCCATTTCCTCGACCAACAAGGCGGCACCGTAGGTCTCCGACATACGAAGCGCACCGCTCGCCTGGTGCAGAAGCTCACCCGCCCTGACCAACGCAGCCGTGCCCCCTCGGCCATCGACACAATCCTCGAGCGCGAGATGCGCGTTGCGAATCGTCTCCATGAGCTCTGCACTGACGATGGCAAGCGCACTGCCAGTTTCTCGTCCGCTATCGTCGCCGATCATCTGCCCATGAATACCTTTGTCACCCGTCATCTGGTCGTCCGTGTCGCTCGCGATTAACGCGCCTTATCCTGCCTTAGCCTGAGGTTTCGGCGGTGCCGCATTGGCTGACGTGCGCGTCAGGACGCTCGCCTGCAACATGTCTGGCGGCAAAGCAAAGCCTGCGACAGTCTTCCTCAGCTGCGTTGCCAGCTCGGAGAGCTTGGAAATTGACGCTGCAGTCGCAGTTGTCGCCTTCCCGGTCTGATCGCCGATTTCCCTGAGCCGAGTCGTTCGTCGCGTCACATCGGCCGCCGAACCGGCCTGCTGGCGCGCTGAACTCGAGATATTCTGCACGAGATTGGCGATCTGATTCGATACCTGCTCGATTTCATCCAGAGCGGCACCCGCATTCTCGGCAAGAAGCGCGCCACCAACGACGTCCGTCGTGCTGCGTTCCATCGATATCACCGCTTCGTTGGTATCGGCCTGAATCGTACGCACGAGCACCTCTATTTGCTTGGTCGCATTCGTTGAGCGCTCCGCGAGGCGCTGAACTTCGTCGGCAACAACTGCGAACCCGCGGCCAGCCTCACCGGCCATCGATGCCTGGATGGACGCATTAAGCGCGAGAATGTTTGTCTGTTCTGCAATATCATTAATGAGTTCAACGATGTTGCCAATTTCCTGCGAACTCTCACCGAGACGCTTGATCCGCTTCGAGGTTTCCTGAATCGTCTCGCGAATCGCATTCATGCCATCGATTGTTCGCCGCACGGCTTCGCCACCTTTGTGAGCAACCTCCACTGAGTGACGGGCAACATCCGATGACCTCTCAGCATTGCCGGAAACCTCTTCAATCGACGCGGCCATCGAAACGATTGACTCGGTCGCAGCGTTGATCTCTTTCGCCTGGTTGTCAGCAGCCTTGGCAAGATGCGCGGCCGTATTTTCCGTTTGCTTGGTGGCCGTATCGACCATGAGAGCCGTATCGTTAACGGTAGCCACGAGCTTGCGCAGTTCCTCGATCGCAAAGTTGAACGAGTCTGCAATCGTGCCGGTGATGTCCTCCGTGACGGTAGCCTCAACGGTCAGATCACCATCAGCAAGACTGCCCATCTCGTCGAGCAGACGCAAGATGGCCTGCTGGTTGCGGTCGTTTTGTTCTGCCTGCTCCCTCGCGGCGCGTTCAAAGACTGCGCTCTTGTGATGCATTAGCTGCAGGCCGAGCACCATCAGAATTGCCAAGCCCAGCAGGCCGACAGAAATCCACGGAGTATTTAGAACCGCCGGCACAACGCTGTTTCGGTCAGACGCGCCAAACGCCGAGTTCAGCAATTGGTTCGCACTTGCCTCAAGCTGCGCCCGGGTGTCCTCAAGACCGGCAATCTGGCCGATGCTCGTCCCTAGCGATGCAGACTGCTCTTCAAGGCTGGCAACAACAGGCAGCAATGGGGCGAGCGCCGTCTCGCGATCTTCGTTGTTCAGCGGACGAATATCGAGATTGCTGTCATCGCCGTTTAGCCCATTAATCACATCGCGCAGGAAAGCGACGTTTTCAACGATCGCATTCGCAGCCCTGTCCGCCCCATAGGGTAGCGCGGCGGCCGACCGTTGTATCTGATCGGCGCGCTGCTGAAATTCCTGCATGATCGCCGTCGCACCTGAGCGATCGAGCAGCTCGTTGGAGCCGTCGATCACTGCAGTCGCATCGACAGCCAGTTGGTTGGCTGCCGTATATGCAGCTTCAACCTCGGTCCGCTTTGCGAGTATCGCGGAAGCCTCCGACTCGAGTTGCTGCCAGTCCGCAGATCGTCCTGGCGCACCGCCGCGTCGCAGTGAAGCCACCTTTTTGATGCTGGCATCGAGTTGGTCGAACGCACCATCTTGTCCATCCAATGCTCGTGCCGCCTGCGATGGAATTACCTGCGACAATGCCGCAAGTTCCGGCGATGACGAACTGCTTCCACTCCCTGCCTGCACGTAAGTCAAACCCGCCGCAGCGAGAAGCAAGGCCACAATCAGGCCAGCGACGATTTTAAAAGTAGACGCATTGTCAATTTTTGTGGCCATAGTTCTTCGGACCTTCTATTCCGCAGCTGCCTGCAAAAACATGTTGCTTTCGACCAGGTCGAACAAATTGAAAACGGGCCAGAACTCATCGCCCCGATGATAAGTCCCGCCCAAAAAACGATCACAGCGGACAATCGTCTCGGCTGTCTCGGCTGAAAATTCGTGATCCGTGAATCGCCGAAAACCCAGCACCTCGTCCACGACGAGACCTGCCGGTACTTCACGATGGTTAACCGAGATAACGCGCGTCGTACGCCGTAAAGTTGTTCTACCACTGCCCAGCAGCAGTTTGACATCGATGAGCGGCAACAAATGACCACGAAGATTTGCAATCCCCAATAACCAGCGATTTGCTCCCGGAACCCGCGTAATCGCGTCCGGCAACATCAGAACCTCACGAACCTGGTCGCGACTGGCAACAAACTGCTCCTCGCCGATGCGAAAGCCGACGCCCACCCATTCGTCCGGTACTTCACCCGCGCCCTGCCCCGCGTGCGCGGCACGGGCACGCCGCTCCATTTCGAGGAGCAACTCAAACGGTTGCTCGACCAGAGCTGCGAGTTCGGGAGAACCCGTCACTTTATGCGGCCATCACTGAGTTGATCTTCGCGATCAGCTCATTGTCTGCAACCGGCTTGACGAGGTATTCGACCGCACCCTGCCGCATGCCCCAAATCTTGTCAGTCTCCTGATCTTTGGTGGTAATTATGATAACGGGAATGCGCTCTGTAGCCGGATCCTTCGTCAACCTGCGCGTCGCCTGAAAACCATTCATGCCGGGCATGACGATATCCATGAGAATGCAATCCGGGCGCGACGTTCTGGCCTGCCTTATACCTTCTTCACCGCTGTCGGCGACAAGCGTGTCAAAGCCGGCCTTCTCGAGCATATTCTGAAATAAATGCAGCTCGGTCGGTGAATCGTCAATTATTAGAACAACTGCCATCCTCAATTCCTTAGTTGATCTGGTTGGAAATCGCGCCAAGCAACTCGTCCTTCGTAAATGGCTTGGTCAGGTATTGTTCGGAACCCACTATACGGCCGCGAGCTCGATCAAAAAGGCCGTCTTTGGAGGACAGCATGATTACCGGTGTCTCTTTGAAGGTCTTGTTGTGCTTGATAAGCGAACAGGTTTCGTAGCCGTCAAGGCGAGGCATCATAATGTCCACAAATATAAGGTCAGGCTGGTGATCCGCGATCTTTGATAGCGCATCGAACCCGTCGATTGCCGTGAATACCTGGCAGCCCTCCTTGGACAGCAAGGTCTCAGCAGTTCGGCGAATGGTCTTGCTATCGTCAATTACAAGGATTTTTAGCCCACTCAAGGACCTGGAGGCGCTACTTGTCACCGAATTTCCCCACGTTGAAAACCGACTTTTACCATATTGACATAACTCCTGCTACGACGCGCGCCGCGATGTGCCAAATCGCCAAAACTCCGGCGCTTACGCGGGTTTTCGCTGTATAGTGGATCACCGTCGGCCCTGACCGCGGAATATCGGCTAAAGATGACCCAAAAATCCTTGAAAATCGGCATCGTGATGGACCCGATCGACTCGATCACACCCTACAAGGATTCGTCGCTTGCAATGTTGCTCGAAGCAGAGCGCCGCAACGCAGAAATACACTACTTCGAACAAAAGGATCTCAGGTTGCTGTCGGGCAAGGCGCTGGG
>CALDZH010000016.1 GCA_937944275.1 uncultured Woeseiaceae bacterium | reverse complement strand
GGCGATATCAGGCGGTATTTCGAACGGCGCCGGTTCCCAGCCAAGGGCTTTGCGGGCCGCGGCAACTTCTTCCTCGCCGAGCGGTGCACCATGGGTCGATGCGGTGCCCTGCTTGTTCGGCGCGCCAAAGCCGATGACCGTCTTGCAACAGATCATCGTCGGACGCTCTGTCTCGGCGGCAGCCCGGTCAATAGCCGCAGCAATTGCCACGGGATCGTGACCGTCAACATCGTCAATGACTTGCCAGCCGTATGCATCGAAGCGTTTGGCCGTGTCGTCCGTGAACCAACCGTCGACCTCACCGTCGATGGAGATATTGTTGTCATCGTAAAGGCAAATGAGCTTACCCAGCTTCAGCGTGCCGGCAAGCGAGCAGGCCTCGTGGGAGATGCCTTCCATCAGGCAGCCGTCGCCGAGGAAAACCCAGGTCTTGTGATCAACGATATCGTGACCCGGACGGTTGAATTCGGCGGCGAGCATCTTCTCAGCCATGGCCATACCGACCGCGTTGGTGATGCCCTGCCCCAGCGGGCCCGTGGTTGTCTCAACCGGACCATCGGGCTCGAACTCAGGATGGCCTGCGGTCCTGTAACCCAACTGGCGAAAATTCCTCAGCTGATCGATTGAAAACTCTTCGTAACCGGTAAGGTGCAGCAGGCTGTACAAAAGCATCGAAGCGTGCCCGTTCGAGAGCACGAAACGATCGCGGTCAGCCCACCGTGGATTTGCGGGATTGTGTCTAACGTAATCACGCCACAAGACTTCGGCTATATCGGCCATGCCCATCGGGGCGCCGGGATGACCCGAGTTGGCAGCCTGCACGGCGTCCATGCTCAGGGCTCTGATCGCATTCGCAAGATCGCGCCGGGCGGGATGGCCGGCGTTGGCAGCTTGTTGTGACATTGGACCTGTCTTTGGCCTGATGGCCTTCTTGTGAGGAGATGTTCTGCTTTCGCGGATCGCGTATTTTCCCTGTTATGGAGGGCCGCATCAAGGGTACAATGCGCCTCCGCCAAGCACTAGGAATACCACAAATCATGAGTGACGCTTTTCTTTTCACCTCGGAATCTGTTTCCGAGGGTCATCCAGATAAAATTTCCGATCAGATCTCCGATGCGATTCTCGACGCCATTATCGCCGAGGACAATAAAGCCCGCGTCGCTGTCGAGACGATGGTCAAGACCGGCGTCGCTATCGTGGCGGGCGAGGTCACGACGTCGGCCTGGGTCGATATCGAGGACATCGTCCGGAGTACCGTGCTCGAAATCGGCTACAACAGCTCATCCATGGGTTTCGATGGTGCGTCGTGCTCCGTTCTTAGCGCCATCGGCAAGCAATCGCGGGACATCGCCATGGGCGTTGATCGCGAATCCGCTGAAAAACAGGGTGCCGGCGACCAGGGCCTGATGTTCGGCTACGCAACGAATGAGACAGACGTACTCATGCCGGCACCGATCACGTTTTCCCATCGGCTCGTCAAGCGTCAGGCCGAGGTTCGCAAGAACGGCACACTGCCCTACCTGCGCCCGGACGCAAAAAGCCAGGTCACGTTTGTTTACGAGAACAACAAGCCGGTCGCAATTGACGCGATCGTCGTTTCGTCTCAGCATGATCCCGACGTTTCCATGGCAGACCTGCGCGAAGGCGTCATGGAAGAAATTATCAAGCCCATCATTCCGGCCGAGCTCGTCAGTGAAAAGACCAAGTACCATATCAACCCGACCGGACGATTCGAAATTGGCGGACCGATGGGTGACTGTGGCCTTACCGGTCGCAAGATCATCGTCGACACGTACGGCGGATCGGCCCGCCACGGCGGCGGCGCATTTTCTGGTAAGGACCCATCCAAGGTTGATCGGTCCGCGGCCTATGCGGCGCGCTATGTTGCCAAGAACATCGTGGCGGCTGGCCTCGCCGATCGGTGCGAGATCCAGCTCTCCTACGCGATCGGCGTCGCAGAGCCAACGTCAATCTCCGTTCACACATTCGGCACCGGGAAACTTTCTGATACAAAATTGACGGAACTGATCCGTGGACATTTCGATCTGACGCCGTATGGTATCTTGACAATGCTCGACCTGATCAAGCCGATTTACCGGCAAACTGCCGCCTACGGGCATTTCGGCCGGGAAGATATCGACCTGAGCTGGGAACGCACAGATAAGGCCGACGCACTCAAAAACGCCGCGAACTGAAACTTCGGGTACCGGACACCGTATTTCGACACTATGGTTCCAGGCATCCAATCACCCGGACAAATTACGGTGTCCGGTACCTAATTTGGGAGAATGATTATGAGCAGCGAACCCGTTGCCCTTCAGCAGAACGACTACAAAGTTGCCGACATCGCGCTCGCCGACTGGGGCCGCAAGGAAATGACCATCGCCGAGACCGAAATGCCGGGACTCATGGCCCTGCGCGAGGAATACAAAGGCCAGAAGCCGCTGGACGGCGTACGCCTGACCGGTTGCCTGCACATGACGATCCAGACGGCCGTTCTGATTGAGACGCTGAAAGAGCTCGGCGCGGACATCCGCTGGTCGTCCTGCAATATTTTCTCGACGCAGGATCACGCCGCTGCGGCCATCGCCGCCGCCGGTATCCCTGTTTTCGCGTGGAAAGGGGAGACCGAGGATGAGTACTGGTGGTGCGTCGAGCAGACCATCAACGGTCCGGACGGCTGGCAACCCAATATGATTCTCGACGATGGTGGGGATCTGACTATGGTCTTGCACGACAAGTACCCCGAGATCATGGCGAACGTGAAAGGCCTGTCGGAAGAAACGACCACCGGCGTGAAGCGCCTGTATGACATGATGGCCGACAGCTCTTTGTTGTGTCCCGCATTCAACGTCAACGATTCGGTCACGAAGTCGAAATTCGACAATCTCTATGGTTGTCGTGAATCTCTCGTCGACGGCATCAAACGTGCCACCGATGTCATGGTGGCCGGCAAAATCGCAGTCGTCTGCGGCTACGGCGACGTTGGCAAGGGCTGCGCACAGTCTCTCAAGGGCCTCGGTGCGACCGTCTGGGTAACAGAGGTTGACCCCATCTGCGCACTGCAAGCAGCGATGGAAGGCTACCGCGTCGTCGATTTTGATGACGTTTGTGACAAGGTCGACATCGTTGTAACGGCGACGGGCAACTACCACGTTGTAACCGGCCCACAGATGGAACGCATGCGTAACCAGGCAATCGTCTGCAATATCGGCCATTTCGACAACGAAATCGATGTCGCCTACCTCAAGAAATACGAGTGGGAGAACATCAAGCCGCAGGTCGACCACATTATTTTCCCGGATGGCAAACGCATCATCCTGCTGGCCGAAGGCCGCCTCGTGAATCTTGGCTGTGCCACCGGCCATCCGAGCTTCGTCATGTCAAACTCGTTTACGAACCAGGTTCTGGCCCAGATCGAGCTCTGGCAAAACGGCGAAAACTACGAGAAGAAGGTCTACGTACTGCCTAAGCACCTCGACGAAAAAGTGGCTCGCTTGCACCTCGATCGCATTGGTGCGAAGGTCACGCAACTCAGTGATGAGCAGGCCAAGTACATCGGCGTCGATAAGGATGGCCCGTACAAGGCGGAACATTATCGTTACTAGGAAACCTCCCTATTCAAGCGAGCGCGGAAGGTAACAACGGTACGATTCGGGTCCTGCACCTGACAGACCCGCATTTGTTTGCCGACCTCGATGGTGAACTGCGTGGTACCAATACGCAGGCTTCACTCGCACGCGTGCTGGCGCATTACCAGGCGTCCGACTGGAATGCCGATCGCGTCGTTATGACCGGGGATGTAATCCAGGACGATACCGCGGAAGCGTACCAGCGCTTCCGTGATCTCCTGCTGCCGCTGAATCTGCGCGTTCATTGCGTACCTGGCAATCACGATATTCGCGATCTGATGCGCGCCGCATGCTGCCGGCCGCCCTTTTCGTATTGTGCGTACGAAGAATTCCGTGACTGGCTGATCGTTGGTATCGATAGTTGCATCAGGGGACATGCAGGGGGCGAAGTTTCGGCTGATGAATTGGACCGGCTATCGGATATCGTGAGTCGCAGCCCCGCGAAACATGTAATGGTCTGTTTGCATCACCCTCCGGTACCCGTCGGCAGTAAGTGGCTGGATTCCGTCGGCCTCAGGAACGGGGATGAAGTACTGGATCGGCTGCGATCACTAAACCGCGTGCGGCTCGCTACGTTCGGCCACATTCACCAGGAACACGATGCCGAACATGACGGTATCCGCATTGTCGGCACACCCTCCACGTGCCGGCAGTTCAAACCAGGCAGTGAAAAATTTGCCGTCGACGACAACCCGCCTGCCTACAGGAAGTTTGTGCTCAACCCCGACGGCAGCGTGGATACTGAAGTCATCTGGGTCGGCGAATGAAACTCCTTGCCCGCGGTCTGCTCCTTGGCCTGCTTGCATCAGCTGCCTGGAGCGATGACGGAAGCCACCCTGTCACCTTGTGGCGCGCTGACGGACCAAGCAATTCTGTCTACATACTCGGTTCGATACACCTGTTGCGCGAGAAAGATCATCCGCTTCCGCTGGTTATCGACGAGGCCTACGCTGATGCTGAAATCATCGTCATGGAACTGGACATGGATGACTTGGATCCGGCCTACACGCAGGCGGCGTTCAACCGTGCCGGGGTCATGTCGGATGGCACGACGTTACGGGACCTGATGGGCGACGCAGCGTACGCGGAAGCTGAGCAAGCGGCCGCTGTTATTGACATCCCTCTCGACATGCTCGCGCAAAGCGAGCCTTGGCTGGCGGCGATGACCGTCGAGCTCATGATGTTGTATCGCATTGGCTTCGACCCTCTGCTTGGCATTGAAATGATCATGACGACACGCGCGACGCAGGACGGTAAACCAATCGAGGGTCTCGAAACCATTGATGAACAGTTGTCGTTTCTTGATGGGCTGCCGCTCGAGGCACAGCGCGAGATGCTGCTGCAGACACTGGCCGAGGGTGCGGCGCTCAGCGAGTCCATCGACGAATTAATTGACGCATGGCGCTACGGCGACACCAGAACACTGGAAGAAGGTTTGCTCAGTTCCATCGGGGAACAGCCTGAACTCAGCGACGCGCTGGTGACTAATCGTAACCGCCGATGGGCGGAGACAATTGCAACCTGGCTTGACGAGGACGAGGATTACCTTGTCGTCGTTGGCGCCCTGCACTTGGTCGGGGATGAAGGCGTGCCGAATCTGCTTGCGGATAAGGGTATCGGTATTCACCAGTTGAGAGAACACGCAGGACTCCGGTAGCATCCGCCCCTCATCAGGAGGAATACCATGAGTCTTTTCACCGACGCGCAGCGGGTTATCCCCGGCGGCGTAAACTCCCCGGTTCGCGCATTTGCCAGTGTTGGCGGTGAACCCGTTTTCTTCAAGAGCGCCTCAGGCGCGCGCTTTCAGGCAGAAGACGGCCGGGAATTTATTGACTACGTAGGCTCCTGGGGGCCGATGATACTCGGCCACGCACACCCTGACGTTATCGAAGCGGTCGTTGCGACGGCGCAAAGCGGACTCAGCTTTGGCGCGCCGTGCGTGCTCGAGACACAGCTCGCTGAAAAAATCTGCTCGATGTTACCGTCGATCGACAAGGTTCGTATGGTCAGCTCGGGCACGGAAGCTACGATGAGCGCCATTCGCCTTGCTCGAGGCCATACCGGGCGGGACAAGATCGTCAAGTTCGAGGGTTGCTACCACGGCCACTCCGACTCACTGCTGATCAAGGCCGGCTCCGGTGCATTGACGCTGGGCGTTCCGAGCTCCCCGGGTGTTCCCGCCGGCCTGGCCGAACACACGATCACACTGTCTTACAACGATATCGATGCCGTCAGAGCGGCGTTTGCCGAGGTTGGGGACCAAATCGCATGCGTGATCGTCGAACCCATTGCCGGCAACATGAACATGGTCCCGCCGGTGGACGGTTTCCATGAGACACTGCGTGAGGAATGCACAAAGGCCGGCGCTCTTCTGATTTTTGACGAAGTGATGACCGGCTTCCGCGTCGCGAAAGGCAGTGCACAATCAATCTTCGGCATCACACCCGACATTACGACACTCGGTAAAGTCATCGGCGGCGGCATGCCGGCCGCAGCCTACGGTGGCCGGGCGGACGTCATGGCCAGCATCGCTCCGGATGGTCCGGTTTATCAGGCCGGCACTCTGTCGGGCAACCCCGTGGCAATGGCCGCCGGACTCAAGACGCTCGAAATGATCGATGACGATGAGTTCTGGGCGTCGCTCACTGCAAAAACCCGCAAACTCGTGGACGGTCTCGCTGCAGCAGCGGCTGACGCCAATATCCCGGTAGCCGTCGAGTGCGAAGGTGGCATGTTCGGCCTGGTCTTCACCGACGCAGGTCCTGTGCGTTCCTACGCGCAAGTTGCGGCAGCCGACGTCGATCGATTTACGAAGTTTTTCCACGGCATGCTGGCCGCCGGCGTCTACCTGGCACCGTCAGCGTTCGAGGCCGGCTTCGTGTCTGCGGCACACAGCGACGACGATCTCGATGAGACCATCGCCGCCGCAGCCAAGGTGTTTGCCAGCCTTTAGAAGCTGAAAATTACACCTGCGGATACGGTACGTTCAGCGCCGTACAATCGTGCGCCAACCGGAATATCGGAGCTGTTCGCACGATTGATACCGGCGACATGATCCTGGTACGCCTTGTCCAGAAGGTTGTCGACGCGTGCCTCGAGCCGCAGATCATCGTGCGGATTCCAGACCAGCATCGCGTTTGCAATCCCGTAACCTGGCGTGGGGACTTCGTCGTTAAAGGACGATACCTTGTCCTGTTTCGCGTACCCCACGACCTCCGCCGAGATCGACAATCGATCCGCTTCCCAGGTCAGGCTGGCACTGGCATTGGGAGGTGCCAGGCGGTAGAGATTGTCGTCGACATCTCGACGTTGGCCACGCACGTATGACGCGATACCGTCAACGTACCAGTGATCACTGAGTTCAACCTTCCATGCGATATCCGCACCCCAGATTTCTGCATCAACGTTCGCAAATTCCAGCGCCGGCGCACCGGCCATCATTTGTGACACCATGTTGGCGATCATATTGGTGGACGGCACGCCCTGAATATAGCCGTCGACCCGGCGGTAGAACACCTGTGGGGACACGGTGATCCGGCCGATATCCTTGCCGAATCCAACGGTAATCTCGTTCGATCTTTCTTCCTCCAGGCCGAGGCCACCGATATAACTGCGGCCGTCAGCAAGACCACCCGTCGCCTGCAATGGCAACCAAAGATAGAGCTCCTGGTATGACGGGGCACGCGTCTTGCTCCCGAGTTCGAAGCGCCACTGTGTGCCTGACGCAACGTGCAGTCTATATTTCACGAGTGCGTCAATGGAATCCCAACTCAGGTCCCTGTCCGCCGCATTGAACGCGTCCGCGAGCAAACCGACATTGGTTCCCATATTTCCCATCATGCCGCTCGCCGCGACTTCGCCAGCACCGCTCTCAACCTGTTTTACACGTACGCCCAACTCCAGGTCACTGCGTTCGCCATTACCCTGCCACTCCACGAATGCGGACACCACATCTCGTCTGATGTCGACGAAGTTGTCGACCCGGAACATCGCGTTATTGGGGTTCGTGATCGTAGCGTCGTGGTCAGCGGTCGTAGCATCGACGCCAAACGTCAATGTCGAATCAGTCAGTGCTTGCGACCCGACGATACTGACCTGCGTACCCGTCCCTGTCGCAAGGTTTTGTCGATGCATCGGAGCCATCGGCGCCTGCCGCAAACCGAAATTGTCCATTAGATGCTCAACGTCGTTCCAACCGACACGCACGTCTAGCGATTGTGTGTCGCTGACATTGAAAGTGGCCTGAGCACCGGCAAGGTCCGTCTCGATGAACCGAATATCCATCGGGAGGGCCGGTGTCCCCGTGTCATCTGTATCGAGCCGGCCGGCAAAGAACAGGACAGATAGCTTGTCGTTCGTCAACGCATAGCTAAGATCACCGCGTTCACGATGCAGGCGAGAGGGCCGCACCGCACCGGCGGGCGTGTTGATGTCATCGCCATCATCGACTTCGGCGACGAACGAGACCTTATGCTGATCGTTGGCCAGGGTCAGGCGACCTGCCGTCGTCGAGACATTACCGTTGCCTGAATAACGTGAGCCGACGAAACCATCGAGCACCGAACCCGCATCGGCAAAATCACCCCGTGACAGGTGCGCCGAGACGTGACCGCCGATGGACTCCGGCGCGTGCGACAAGCTCGCGATGCCACGTGTTACGGCCAGTTCCTCGGTAATCATTGGAGACACGTAGGACAGCGGAGCGTCCATTGCATTGGGTCCGCCCGACACGATACCAAGGTGATCAATAACGACCGAGATGCGGTCACCGTACATGCCACGGTATTGCGCGATACCCGTTACAGGTCCGTTCGCGTTGACGTTTGCGCCCGGAATATCCTTAAGCACGGTGGCAGTGTCGACCAACATTTCGCGATCGACTGCAATTCGAGCCAGGCCGGTAGAAACCGACCTGCCGATGACAATGACTTCGTCTACGTCTGTCGCTTCCTTGTCTGGCGGTGCCTGCGCGCAAACCGCGGCAGGCAGAATCACAGCCATCCAGGCTGTGAGTTCTAAAATTTTCATTGTTTTCTCCTGAAAAGCACGGTGCCAGGTACATACGCCCGGCAAAAATCGTTCACGCAGGTGCTATTCAGGCAGGTGGCGCTCTTGAGCGGTAGGCAGCGCCTTGGATACGCCGGAACACAAAGACCGTTACATCGTCATATTTCGGTGCAGCCGACAGGAATTCAGGAGTTATCGTGGTATCGACCGCAACAGCCGACGCCAGCATGTGCCCGATTGGACACTGCTCGGTGCCCGACACCGAGCTCGAATCTTTACCGCTGTGGTGGCCACGGTGGTGGTGACCATCACCTGCCAGCGCCTGCATGATTTCGGCAGGAATGCCGCTGGGGCAGAGTTCGTACAACAAGCCGCTGTCGCCGGATCCCGGCATATAGCCATCCGGCGTCAGCGCGCGCAATGACAGCATCGCCAGGGCGGCGATAAGTAGCAATCTATTGCGAAGGCGCAGACTCATAGTTGCCGCATTCTAATGGAAGCCAACTACGATGGCATGGGTATATGACCCCCCAAATAGGGTACCGGACACCATATTTGTTAAATACGGTGTCCGGTACCCTATTTGTGGAGGACTTCGTCGATACGCTTCAGGAATGTCGATACGTCATCGCTTTCGAGAAATTCCTGCTTTTGTTCGAGATCGATGGGTAGAATCTCTGCGAATCGATACGCGACCCAGGTGGCATCGCCAAATCGGCGCTCGAGGTTTTCATACAATCGCCCGAGATCGTTCATGACGCTTTCGAGTATTTGTGGGAGGGACCGATACTGATCGGGAATGTTCGC
>CALDZH010000015.1 GCA_937944275.1 uncultured Woeseiaceae bacterium | reverse complement strand
AGGCTGGTACGCCGTCCTCAACGGGTCGGAAAGTCACATCACAACCGCACTGACGAAGCTGCGTCAGATCCGCCTGCGTATAGCTCTGGTACGCGCCTTTGAGATGATCGGGAAACGGGATGTAGCGAATCTTGCCCTTATCGTGCCACTTGATGACGGCTTTGGCGACATCATTGAAACTCTGTGCGCGGCCCGATCCGGTGTTGTAAATACCGGAGACGCTCGGGTTATCGAGGAACCACAGGTTCACGTCACAAACGTCTTCGACATAGACGAAGTCGCGCAGTTGCTCCCCGTCACCGTAGCCGTCGGTTCCGGTGAACAGGCGCGCCTCGCCGCCATCGAGTATCTGGTTGTTGAAATGGAAAGCGACACTCGCCATCGAGCCTTTGTGCTGCTCCCTTGGCCCGTACACATTGAAGTACCGCAGCCCGACAACCTGGCTGTCCGGTTTCGCCGCAATACGCCGCACGTAGCGATCGAACTGCAGTTTTGAGTAGCCATAAACGTTGAGCGGACTTTCGAAGACAGGGTCCTCCACGAACTCTTTCGAGCCACCGTAGACCGCCGCCGAAGACGCATAGATATAAGGCGTCTTATGCTCCAGACAGTAGTGCAGGAGGTCCTGGGAATACGTGTAGTTATTCTTCATCATGTAGCGGCCGTCCCACTCGGTGGTCTCCGAGCAGGCGCCCTGATGAAAAATTGCCTTGATTCCCTTGGCAAACCCCGGATCAGTCGACAGCCGCTGAACAAAATCATCTTTGTCGAGGTAGTCGGCTATCGGCAGATCGGAGATATTGACGAACTTGCGTCCATCCTCGAGGTTGTCAACCACGACAACTCCGTCGTGCCCGCGGTTTACAAGCGCGTGAACGAGGTTGCTGCCAATGAATCCGGCACCGCCAGTGACGATATACATACTTACTCCGAGCCTTCCAGAATGTGATATTCCGCCCCACAGTATGGGCATTTGGCCTCGCCAGTTGCCTCGATGGGAATGAACACCTTGGGATGCGAATTCCAGAGATACATGCCCGGCATGGGGCAGCTTAGCGGCAAATCTCCGATGCGAACGCCGTACCTGTTTTGTGCGTTTGCCGGAATCAGGTTCTGGTCGACGGTTCCTGCTTTGGCTCCCACGTGTTTCCTCTCGAAGTCGTCAGCACTGGACGGCAAATTATAAGCTCATGCCAGCCACTCGTCCCAAGTTTTAGCGACGAGTTCCCGCCAATCAGCAAATTCGCCCTGGCCTACGAGTGGCGCCTGATCGTCGAGAACGAGGTGATGTTGTCGCAAACGATAGTCCCGGTAGGCATTCTGAAGTGCCTCGCCTACCTCCCGCGCGAGGCACCCTTCTGCCATCAATGCGTCGAGCTGACGGATATTGTCCGAATAGAATATGACGTCCGGGTATGCTTTTGCGTGCTCGAGCACCAGGTACTGAACGAGAAACTCGATATCACCAATGCCGCCGCGACCGTGCTTCAGATCGAAATGCTCGTCGTCACTGCGGTCGAGTTCCTCACGCATACGCTGGCGCATGGAAATGACGTCATCACGCAGCTTGTCACGGTGCACGCGACCGACCAGCGTTTCCCGGCGAATACGCTCGAACTCGTCGGCGATTTCGGCACTGCCAGCGACGGCGCGCGCGCGCAACAGTGCCTGGTGTTCCCACGTCCACGCATGCTCTTCCTGGTAACGCTCGAAGGCGTCGGTGCTCGTAACCAGCAGTCCTTTGTGTCCATCCGGCCGCAGGCGCGTGTCGATTTCATAGAGCTGCCCCGAGCCGGTTTGCGTTGTCAGGAAGTGAACGAGGCGGCGCACCAGGCGGCCAAAAAAAAGGGCATTGTCGAGCGGCTTGTCGCCGTCCGTCAGTCCTTTCTCGCCGCAGGAGTCGTGCAGGAACACAATATCGAGATCGGACCCGTAAGAGAGCTCCAGTCCACCAAGCTTGCCGTAAGCGACAATGCCGAAGCCGGCGGCCCGTTTCACGCCGTTGACAATGTAATGGGGTATACCGTGGCGCTCGGTCAAATCTTGCCAAGCTACGCGCAGCGCTTCTTCCAGCACGGTCTCCGCCAGCCACGTCAGGCTATCACTGACCTTCATGATCGGCAGCTTGCCATTGAAATCCGCGACTGCAATGCGAAACATTGTCGCGCGCTGGAACTGGCCGATGGCGCGCATGCACGACTCACTGTCATCCTCCTCGCCAGCCAGCCGTTCCTGCAACTCCGCAGCCAGATCGGCGCGTGTCACCGATGCGGTGTACAGCTGTGGATCAAGCAGCTCATCGAGCAATACCGGGTACCGCGCGATCTGTTCTGCGATGTATTTGCTGCGGGCACACAAGTCCACGAGTCGAGCCAAAGCACCACGATTCTCGTTGAGCAGCGCGAGGTATGCACTGCGCCGCAGGATACGTTCGACGATAGACAGCGTGCGCGTCAATGCGCGCAGAGGCCGGTCTGATTTTGCGACTTCGTGGACAAGCGGCGGAATGAATCGTTGCAGCCGAGCGCGCGCCGCCGTATCGATTTGCCGCGTCACGGTATCGGCAGCGAAGCTGCCAAGTGCACTCGCTATCGCCCTGGCCTCGCCTATGCCCTCGGACTCGAGGAGTGCAAGCCAGGCACCTTCATCTGCACCTGATTCCCAGGCCTGTTCGACCTGTTTATGGAGCGGCGTTTCCGCCGAGCTCTCACGAAATGCAATATGCGCGAATTGATCCGCGATAGCGGCGCGATGCGATTCGATATCGGCACGCAAGTCTTCCCAGTTGCGATAACCCATGGCAAGGCACAGACGCAGACGGTCGATGTCTGCCTCAGGCAGATCGTGAGTCTGACGATCGCGCATGGCTTGAATAAAATTCTCGACGCGCCGCAGAAATCTGTACGCTGCGCGTAACTTCGCGGCACTGTCGACAGAGAGGCCTCGACTTTTGACAAGCAGCGGCAGAATCTTTTGCAACTCGCGCGACTGCAACTGTGGTTCGCGGCCACCACGAACAAGTTGCAGTGACTGGACAATGAACTCGGCTTCGCGAATCCCTCCGGGACCAAGTTTGATGTTGTCCTGCAACTCGCGACTCTGGACCTCAGCCGCAATCATCGCGTGCATTTCACGCAGGGACTCAAATACGCCGAAGTCGATATAGCGCCTGTAGACAAACGGCTTGATCATGTTGCGGTACAGTTCGTGCGCCACTTCGTCTCCGGGCTGCGGTCCCACGATCCGCGCCTTTACATAGGCATAGCGCTCCCAGTCACGCCCATGTTGCAAGAGGTAGGACTCGAGCGCCCCGAAGCTGACAACGGGTGGGCCGCTGTCGCCGAACGGGCGCAGACGCGTGTCCATACGAAAAACGAATCCGTCGGCTGTCGTTTCGTCAAGGAGTGCGATTACCTGGCGTGACCATCTGCCAAAGTACTCCTGCGCGCTGATCCGCCTGGCGCCATCTGTTTCGCCCGCCTCCGGATACAGAAAAATGATATCCACGTCGGACGAAAAGTTAAGCTCGTAACCGCCGAGTTTTCCCATGCCGAGAATAACCGGAGGCACCTCGCTGCCGTCGGCCGTGCGCACGGTGCCATAGCGCGCGGCAAGCACTTTGGACGAATATCGGCTAGCCGCATCCAATAGTCTGTCAGCAAGTGACGACAACGAATTCAGGGTCTCATCGAGGTTGGCCAGCGCGAAAATCTCGCGCCACAGAACGTGCAGCATGTAGCGATTGCGAAATCTTCGGAGACGAGACTGAATTTCCGCAATATCCGCATCGCTCGATGCCACATCGGCAAC
>CALDZH010000014.1 GCA_937944275.1 uncultured Woeseiaceae bacterium | reverse complement strand
CGAAGGCCAGTGGGACCTGGTGTTCTTCGGCTTCACCCATTGTCCCGATATTTGCCCGACAACCCTGCAGGTGCTTGCCGCGGCAAAGGCGGCGCTCGAGGAACAGGGGCAGTCGCCCCTGCCACGCATTGTGCTGGTCAGTGTCGATCCGGAGCGCGATTCTCCCGAGATAATGGCCGAATACATCAGTTACTTCGGTGACGGTAACCTCGGCATCACCGGCACCCTGGAGGAAGTCTCAAAGTTAACGAGCGGATTGGGGATCTACTTCAAGAAACAGCCCGCCGAAGGCAGTAACTACAATGTTGACCACTCGGCCGCTGTGCTGCTTATCAACCCGGACGGCGGTTTCCACGCATTGTTCGGCGGCCCGCACGTCGTAGACAATTATGTACACGACCTGCCCATCATCATGGCTGATAACTAATGCGCCCCGTAACGCTTCTGGTCGCCTTGCTGCTCGTCGCCTGTGAAGAGCCGCAACCGCCCCTTGTTGTAAGCGGCGTGGAGGTGACGCGGCCGATGCCCGGGCGGCACATGAGCGCCGGGTACCTGGTACTCACAAATAACACCGGCGAAGATATCCGTATCACCCGTGTAACGAGCCCACAATTTGCGTCTGTCGAAATTCACGAAACGACGATCGAAGGCGGCATTTCACGCATGCGTGAGATCGAGGAACTGATCGTCCCGGCCGGCGGCAGCGTAACGCTCGAACGTGGCGGCAAACACCTGATGTTGATGCGCGCGCGTAACGTGCAGGACTCCGTTACGTTGCATCTCATGAGCGGCGACATGCCAGCCCTGACAGTTGAGTATTCTTTCGAGGAACAGTAATGAAAGCGAACGTGTTTGTTGTATTTCAATACCTGTTGCCGCGGCACTGGCTCACGGCAGTCATCTATCGTATTGCCCGTATCCGCAATCGGCGCGTCAAGGATTTCCTGATTACCCAATTTGTACGTGTATTCGACGTCGATCTGGATGAAGTGCGCCTCGACGTGCCTGGCGATTTCGCCACGTTCAATGAGTTCTTCGTTCGCGAGTTGAAGGACGATGCTCGCAAAATCGACGACGACGGTGATGAGATCATTTCTCCCGTCGACGGCACCGTCAGTTTTGCCGGAACTATCCGTGGCGACAGCATCTTCCAGGCTAAAGGCTTCGACTATTCACTGGGCGACCTGCTTGCAACGGACCTCGAAGAAGTCGAGCGCTATATCGATGGCAACTTCGCGACCATCTACCTCGCGCCCTACGACTACCATCGTGTGCATGCTCCGCTTGCCGGCGAACTCGTTGCTGCACGATACGTGCCCGGCGATCTGTTCAGCGTTAACGAGGCAACGGTCACAAAACTGAACGGCCTGTTCCGCCGCAATGAACGCCTGATCATGCATTTTCGCACGGCTCACGGCCCGGCTGCCCTGATTCTTGTCGGTGCACTCAATGTCGGCAGCATCTCCACACCCTGGACGGGCGAAGTTCGTCCGCGCAAATCTGGCGTCGTCGACGTATTGGATATCTCGAAATACCCGACGCAGGTGGCCAAGGGTGACCTGCTTGGTTGGTTCAACATGGGTTCGACCGTAATCCTGCTGCTGCCCAAGGGTATGTCGGAATGGGACGACGATCTCGAGCCCGGCGAAACCCTGCGTATGGGCGAGGAAATCGGCGAACTGAAACAGGCGTCAGCATGAGTGACTGGCAACCCGCATCCGGGCCCGGCGCCGCCGCGCGGCGTGCAAGGATGAAGCAGCGTATTCGTGCCTATTTCGCGGCAGCCCACGTGCTCGAGGTGGACACGCCCGTTCTGAGCCCCTACGCCGTAAGCGACCCCCAGATCGAGAGCCTCGAAGTCACGCGCTGCCAGGTATCGGAACGGCCGCTCTACCTGCATACCTCGCCCGAGTTCTACATGAAACGCCTGTTGGCCGCGGACTATCCGGACATCTACTCGATGTGCCGCGTATTTCGCGACGGCGAGTCGGGACGCCACCACCAGCCCGAATTCACGATGCTCGAGTGGTACCGGCACGGTATGGCACTGGCTGAAATTGTCGCTGACACGGTCGGTGTCATCCGCGCCGCGCTCGACCGGGATATCGATGTTGACTCTATTGATTATCGCGATGCATTCATCGCGGCCTGCGGACTCGACCCCTTGGTTGCCGATAACACGTCACTCGCAGACGCGGCCGAGGCTGACGACGCACTGCGTGCGGCTGTGGGTGACGAACGCGACGACTGGCTCGACCTGGTGCTGGCTACTCGCGTCACACCGCAATTTGCCCCGGACCACCTGACGGTCCTCCGCCACTACCCTGCCAGCCAGGCTGCGCTGGCGCGTTTGTGTCCGGATGACGAGGCGGTCGCCGACCGATTCGAGGTCTTCCTGGGTCCCGTGGAACTCGCGAACGGCTACGTGGAACTGACTGATTCCGAAGAGCAACTGAGGCGCATCGAGGCTGACAACGCGGCCCGACGCCGTCGCGAGCGCCCTCTCAGACCGGTCGACGAACTCCTGCTCGCGGCGCTCGAATCAGGGCTGCCGGACTGCGCTGGCGTGGCCCTGGGACTGGAGCGGCTGCTGATGCTGTTCAACAAGACCGATGACATTGGTAACGTTGTCACGTTTACATTTCAGACCGACGCATGAATCAGACTGACTACAAGCTGCTCGATAGCCAGCTGCACGCCCTGCTCGACGACGAGTCGGACGCACTGGCCGCGACCAGTAACTTCGTCGGACTGCTCTACAATGCGATAGACGACATCAACTGGCTGGGTATTTACGTGCTGCGTGGTGACGAACTCGTCCTCGGCCCATTCCAGGGAAAGCCCGCCTGCGTGCATATAGGCCTTGATGAAGGCGTCTGCGGCGCTGCAGCGTCTACGTTGCAGACTCAGCGCGTTGCTGATGTGCATGCGTTTCCCGGTCACATAACATGCGATGCCGATTCTCGTTCGGAACTCGTCATCCCATTGATCGTGAACGGCCAGCTGATCGGCGTACTGGACATTGACAGCCCGGAACCAGCCCGTTTCTCAGAAACGGATCAGGCTGGCGTCGAAAGATTGTGTCGGACGTTCTGCGCGCTACAGGAACAGCGCAAGAATTTTATTTGACGCGCGACACGTACTCACGCGAGCGAGTATCGACTTTAATAACCTCACCCTGATCAACAAATAGCGGCACACGCACGACAGCACCCGTTGACAAGGTGGCTGGTTTGACGCCGCCGCTGGCTGTATCACCCTTGACGCCCGGGTCTGTTTCGGTGATCTCAAGCTCCACGAAGTTTGGCGCTGAAACGATTAATGGTGAGTTGTTCCAGAGCGTGACACCGCACACGTCACCATCACTGATCCAGTCCTTGGCATCACCCACCGCTTTAGCGTCGGCCGCGTACTGCTCGAACGTATCCTGCACCATGAAATGCCAGAACTCGCCGTCTGAGTAGAGATACTGCATTTCCGTGTCCATCACATCCGCGGCTTCGACCGATTCGCCCGACTTGAATGTCTTGTCGACGGTCTTGCCCGTCTTGAGGTTCTTGATTCGGACACGGTTGAACGCCTGGCCTTTGCCCGGCTTCACGAACTCATTGTCGACGATGATGCAGGGATCGTTGTCGATGATGATGCGGAGACCGGAACGGAACTCGTTGGTGCTGTAATTTGCCATGATAATCGCTCTCAAACATCCTGCCGCCTGCTGGCGACGAGGCGCTATGATACCGAAGTCAGAGGGCAGTGCCAGCCGAAAGTGGGACCCTGTCCGGCACTCCGGCCCTCCGAAACTTGATTCAGGTCACGGTTTTGCACACCGGGCAGGGACTCCCTCGCCAACTACGTCTAGACTCAGACGCTCTTAACAGAATATGGATATCACCGGAAGCAACCCCGCTTACCCAAGGATCAGGATTTGAACGGGCGCCAGAGCATCTCAATTGCAGTCCTTACGGACAGTCAGGACGATGTCGAGCTAATCAATAGTGCACTCCGCGACGCCGGACATGCAGCGCATTGCCATTGGGTCGCTAATCCCAAACGGCTGGCCGACACGCTCGCGCGCCAGAACGTGGAACTCCTGGTCCTCAATTGCGACCGCTACCAAGATCCGATCCGCCAGATCGTCAAGCAGAAAGAATGCTACAACCCGGAAGTCCCGGTTATCGCCATGCAGCAACAAGCGACCGAAGCTGATATCGAGTCAGCAATGCGCTCAGGCGCCTGCGACCTTGTATCACTCGGCCTCAAGGGTCGCTTGCAGTCAGTCGTATCGCGAGAGCTGCGGGCATTACGCGTCGAGCGCGCGCTCAACTCGACCCTGCAATCCGCTACCGAATACAAGAAGCAGTTGAAAGACCACATGGCCGTCTCTGCAAGTTCCTATGCGCTCGTGCAGGAAGGCATTTTCACAGACGTCAACGCCGCGTGGCTGCAGCAATTCAAGATCAAGGACACGGACGAACTCATTGGTCTCCCTGTAATGGACAACTTCGAGCCCGAAAGCCAGGCTGCCCTGAAGGGTGCGCTCGTGGCAACCATCGCCGGCAAATGGAAAATGGGCGAAAAACTTGTCGTCAAGGCACACATTGACTCCGGGGACGCAGAGGAAATAAACCTCGAGTTCCGGAAGATTGATCTCGACGACGGCCCATGTGTGCAAATTCGGATCGCGCCGCAACTGAAGATTGCCGAAGAACCGACCAAGCTCGTCCACGACGCACTGAAGCGCGACCCAACAACGCTGTTTTTTCACCGCGCACAATTTCTCGAACGAATCACCAAACGCCTGCAGCGTAAACCCACTTCCGGGACACATTGCCTCGTCTACATCAAGCCGGATAACTTCGGCGCGGTTCGAGACAACGTCGGCATCATCCAATCGGAAGAGGTTCTCGCGCAACTCGCCGAATTCGTTCGCAAGCGGATGCATCCGCGTGACGTCGCTGGGAGATTCGAAGGCACGTCGATCATGGTTCTTCTCGAACGGGGCAGCGCCAACGATGCACAGGTATGGGGGCAGCAATTGATCAACGCCCTCGAAAAGACGACGTTCGAAGTTGGTGA
>CALDZH010000013.1 GCA_937944275.1 uncultured Woeseiaceae bacterium | reverse complement strand
GCTATCTGGCGGCTGTGCATGCGGTCGTACAGCACGCCAACACAAAGGAACATCGCGCCGGAAATCAGGCCATGTGAGATCATCTGCACCATGGCGCCAGTCATTCCAAGGCCCGCACCCGTTTCCGCTGCGATCGACCAGAACAGGAACATACCGAGCGTCACGAAACCCATGTGCGCAATCGATGAGTACGCGATGAGTTTCTTCATGTCCTTTTGCATAAGAGCAACGAATCCGATGTACACCACCGCGATCAGCGACAAGGCGATCATCAGGTTCGCGAAATAGGCACTACCGTCAGGAACGATCGGCAGCGAGAGACGAACAAATCCGTAGCCGCCCATCTTCAACATGATGGCGGCCAGGATCACGGACCCACCCGTCGGCGCTTCAACATGCGCATCCGGTAACCAGGTGTGAACCGGCCACATCGGCACCTTGACCGCAAAAGCGATCAGGAACGCCAGGAAAATCAGTTTCTGCGCTCCGAGCTCAATCGGCAGGTTCATGAAAACCAGGAGATTGAACGTGTTCGCCTGCAAGTACAGGTAGATAAACGCAACGAGCATCAGCACTGAGCCGAGGAACGTGTACAGAAAGAACTTCAAGGTTGCGTAGACACGCCGTTCGCCACCCCAGACACCGATGATCAGGAACATCGGGATCAGCATGGCTTCCCAGAACACGTAGAACAGCAGGCCGTCGAGGGCCGCAAATACGCCGATCATCAGGCCTTCGAGAATCAGGAAGGCTGCATAGTATTGAGCAGGGCGATTCTTGATCGAATCCCAGCCCGCAATCACGATCAGGGGAGTGATAAACGTCGTCAGCAAAATCAGTGGCGCCGACAACCCATCAACGCCCAGGTAATACCAGACATTGAATGCCCCGATCCACGGCACTCTCTCGACAAACTGCATGCCGGGCTCGGTATTATCGAAGGCCAGGTAAAGTCCAATACTCGCAACAAACGTCAGGGTAGTGAACGCCAGCGCGGCACGACGCATCAGACGGGCTTGCGGTGACTTGGTGTCATCACCGTCACCCATGACGAGCAGCGCCACACCACCGACGATCGGGAACCAGATGAGGAAACTCAGTAAGTAATTCGTGAGCACTGTCTTACCTCAACCAGATGAGCCAGCCGAGGAGCGTCGTCAGGCCAATAATCATTGCGAATGCGTAGGTATAGAGATATCCGGTCTGGATATGACGCATGACACCGGCCAGCCGGGCAATCGTGTTGGCGGTGCCGTTGACAATAACGCCGTCAATGATGAGCTCATCGCCCTTCTGCCACAGGAACTTGCCAAAATTGCGGCCACCTGCTGCAAATCCCTTGATGTATAGATCGTCGAAATAGTATTTGCGATCCAGCAGTTTGTAGAGCGCCGAGAACTTGCTTTGAATCGTCGCCGGAATGTCCGGGCGCTTCAGGTACAGGAACCAGGCGGTGAATACACCGGCCGCCGCCAGCCAGAACACGGGCGTCATGACCGCATGCGTCAAGAGACCCAGGCTGCCATGCCATGCCTCGCCCATATGGCCAAGAACGTCGTGTGCACTACTGACATGGATAGCATCGCCGAAGTAATCGCCAAACAGAACCGGACCGACGGTGAACCAGCCTATAACAGCGGACGGGATGGCAAGCATTATCAGTGGCACTGTGACCACAGCCGGCGTCTCGTGAAGATGCGACTTCTCTTTCTCGCTCATGCGCTCATCTCCGTGGAAGACGAGGAAGAACATACGAAACGAATACAGCGCTGTAACGAATACCCCGAGCAACACACTAAGATACGCGATCCAGTAGACAGCGCCCTGCCCGTGCCAATGCGATTCCCTTACCGCTTCAATCAGAAGGTCTTTCGAGAAAAAGCCCGACGATCCGGGGAAGCCAATAAGCGCAAGTGAGCCGATCAACGCCGTCCAGTAAGTGATAGGCATGTACTTCCGGATTCCGCCCATCTTGCGAATATCCTGCTCATGGTGCATCGCGATGATCACTGAGCCAGCAGCGAGGAACAGCAGCGCCTTGAAAAACGCGTGCGTCATGAGATGGAAAATTGCCGCACTGTAGGCCGACGCACCGAGAGCCACGGTCATGTAACCGAGCTGCGAGAGCGTTGAGTACGCAACGACACGCTTGATGTCGTTCTGCACGATGCCCAGCAGGCCCATGAAGAACGCGGTGATCGAGCCGATCACGATGACCACCGCGAGCGCGGTCGTTGACAGCTCGAATAACGGCGACATCCGCGCCACCATGAAAATGCCAGCAGTAACCATCGTTGCAGCGTGGATCAGAGCCGAAATTGGTGTCGGACCTTCCATCGAGTCCGGCAGCCACACGTGCAGAGGCGCCTGCGCCGACTTACCCATCGCACCGATGAACAACAGAATGCAGGTAACTGTCATTGCATTCCACGGGTTGCCTGGCAGCACCTCGATGCTCTGCTCGGCCATGGCCTCGGCACCACCGAAGACGGTCGCATAGTCCAGCGAGCCGGTGAGCATGACAACGGCCGCAATACCCAGGATGAAACCAAAATCACCGACGCGATTGACAAGGAATGCTTTTAGATTTGCGAAAATCGCACTCTCGCGCTTGAACCAGAAGCCGATCAGCAGGTACGAAACGAGACCCACTGCTTCCCACCCGAAGAACAGCTGCAGGAAGTTGTTCGACATAACCAGCATGAGCATCGAGAACGTGAATAACGAGATGTAGCTGAAAAAGCGCGTATATCCGGGATCGTCATGCATGTAGCCGATCGTGTAGATATGCACGGCCAGCGATACAAACGTCACAACACACATCATCAGCGCCGTCAGCCTATCCACCAGGAAGCCCACTTCCATACGCAGGCCGTCGGTTACGGCCCAGGTGTAGACACTGATGTTTTCTGCCGCTGCGCCGCCCCAGAACATGTTTTTGAGGACAAGTAGCGACAATGCGCAGGAAAGGCCCACACCGATGATCGTTATCCAGTGCGCGCCGGCACGGCCGATCTTGTTGCCTGCGAGCCCGGCGATGATCGCTGCCGCAAGCGGTGCCAATACGATTGTCAGGTAGTAGCTGTACATTTCAACCCTTCAACGTATTCAGTTCCTGCACGGCGATGGATCGCCTGTTGCGGAACAGCACCACGAGAATAGCGAGACCGATTGCTGCCTCGGCAGCCGCGACCGTTAATATGAAGAACACGAAAACCTGACCTGTCTCATCCCCCAGGTATCGCGAAAAGGCGATGAAGTTGGTGTTTACCGCCAGCAGCATCAACTCGATGCACATCAGCAAGAGGATCAGGTTCTTGCGGTTGATAATGATGCCGGCAAGGCTCAGCACGAAAAGCATGGCGGCGACAGTCAGGTAGTGCTGCAGTCCAATCATTGCTTCTTCTCCGCATCCATCTTGACCACACGGACACGATCTTTCGCGCGCACCGCGACCTGCTTCCCGATGTTCTGGACCTTGAGACCGGGGCGTCTGCGCATTGTCAGCGTGATCGCAGCAATAATGGCCAGCAGCAGGATGACGGCCGCAATCTCAAAAGCGTACACGTGCTCGGTGTACAGCACGGATCCTAATGCCTTGGTATTGCTATAACCCTCGGGCGTTGGCGCGAAACCGCTGCCATCCGACGACACTCCGGTGCGCAGCCAGATAACGTTGATCAACTCTATCGCCATGAACAGCGCAAGACCGATACCGAGCGGCGCGTAGCGCGTCAGTCCACGTTTCGCTGCCTCGATATTGACATCGAGCATCATGACGACGAACAGGAATAAAACCATCACCGCGCCGACGTAGACCAGCACCAGTACGATGGCCAGGAACTCCGCTTCTGCGAGCAACCAGAGGATGGCAGCATTGAAGAACGTAAATACGAGCAGCATCACCGAGTGCACCGGGTTGCGCGACAGTACTACGCCAAGCGCTGCGCCAAACATGATCGCCGCAAATACGTAAAAAAGTATGGAATGCAACATCATCTCTGCGCCCTACCGATACTTCGCGTCGGCTGCTTTATCGGCAGAAATCATGGCGTCGTACTTGTCGCCAACCGCCAGCAGCTTGTCTTTGGTCATGATGTTCTCGCCCGGTGCTTCCATGTGGTACTCGTGAAGGCGCGTCTCAACGATCGCATCCACGGGGCAAGCTTCTTCGCAGAAGCCGCAATAAATACACTTGAACAGATCGATGTCATAACGGGTCGTACGGCGTGTGCCGTCATCACCGACATCTGACTCAATCGTGATCGCAAGCGCCGGGCACACAGCCTCGCAAAGTTTGCAGGCAATGCAGCGTTCTTCGCCGTTCGGATACCGGCGCAAAGCGTGCAAGCCCCGGAAACGGTGCGACTGCGGCGTCTTCTCTTCGGGGTACTCGAGCGTAACGCTCTTTCGGAACCAGTTGCGCTGCGTAACTGAGAGGCCCTTGAGAAGTTCCCATAGAACGAATGTCTTGATGTAGCCAATTACCCGATTCATCGTCTTATCCGCCCATTCCAGCCCATGGCCCAACCTGGAACCATGCCATCGCACCTTCGACCCCGATCCAGACTATCGTCACGGGAATAAACACTTTCCAGCCCAGGCGCATGATCTGGTCGTAGCGGTAACGCGGAAACGTCGCACGCAGCCAAAAGAACGTGTACATGAAGAAGCACATTTTCACGAACAGCCAGGGAAGACCGCCGGCAGTCAACCATGCAAGCCACGAAATATTGTTAAGGAACGTCCAGCCTTCGAACGGTGACGCCCAGCCACCGAGGAAGAACACGGCGGTCAGCGTCGAGATCAGGATCATGTTGGCGTATTCAGCCAGGAAAAACAGCGCAAATGCCACACCTGAATATTCGACGTGGAAACCCGCGACAATCTCCGACTCACCTTCCGCAACGTCGAATGGCGCGCGATTCGTTTCGGCGACCCCGGCAATCCAGTACACGACGAACAACGGGAAAAGCGGCAGGATAAACCAGTGACTTACGCCGCCAGACTGAGCATTCACGATGTCGCCGATGTTCAGACTTCCGCCGGCCATCAGAACGCCAACCAGCGCGAAGCCCATCGCAATCTCGTAAGCGACAATCTGTGCGGCAGAACGCATTGCGCCCAGCAGTGCATACTTCGAGTTTGTCGCCCAGCCGGCTAGAATCACGCCGTAAACACCAACCGACGTCAACGCCAGTACGTATAGCAGCCCCGCGTTGATATCCGCGATGACGAACCAGTCGTTCATTGGAATCACTGCCCAGGCAGCTAGCGCAGGTGTAAGCGACAACAACGGCGCAATGACGAAGATAAACTTGCTCGACTGCGAGGGAACAATAACTTCCTTGATCAACAGCTTGATCACATCTGCAAACGGCTGCAGCAGCCCTCGCGGACCAACACGGTTGGGACCAATGCGCGCCTGCATGCTGCCAATCACCTTACGTTCAAAGTATGTCGAGAAGGCTACGCAGAGGATCACGCCAATCGTGAGAATCAGGATCTTGAAAACTGTCGTGACGAGGTATTGCGCAAGCGGCGGAACCGTGCCCCAAAAATTGAGCGCGAACTGTGGCACAAGACCAGCGATGAGTTCGGGCATCAGTCGCCCTCCTCACCGGCGGCTCGGATTGCCTCGGGAGTAAGCTGCAGAGCCCTGGCACGACGTACGAGACCGTCAACCGAGTACAATGGTATGTCGATCTCATCTTCCGGCTGGTCTGCGCCATTTACGTCCGCAACCTTACCGCCCTTTGGCGGCTCGGGCACAACCTCCCCGATCTTGGCACGACATTCTTCAAGTACGTCCTCGCTCGTCACGTAGTCAAAGCCGTCGGCGCCGACCAGGTTGCCGAGCACTCGCAGTACCTTCCAGGCCGGTCGCGCCTCGCCAACAGGATTGGCAACGCCGGCAAAACTCTGCCAGGTGCCTTCGACATTCACATAGGTTCCCGACGTCTCAGCAAATGTACCGACCGGTAGCAGCAAGTCCGCAGTGTCGAGCAGTGCGTCCGAAGTAAATGGCGTCAGCGCAATAACGAACCGCTGCTTCGCAAGTTTCGCGACGGCATCGTCGGTGGCGTGGATGTCGGCATCAGGGTCGACATTAAGCAACATCACCGTGTCGAGGGACTCATCGAGCATCGTGCCGGCGTGCTGGCCTTCACCCTTTCGCGGCAGCGCACCAGCCAGGCTCAAGCCGGCGCTATTTGCGCCTGGTGACAAGGTGCCGAGTTTCGCACCCGTCTTGCTGGCAATTTTGGCAGCCAACGCACGCACGGCACTGAAAGCCCCGTGCCTGCCCGCGATATTGCCGAGCAGCACCAGCGCTTTGTCCGCCCTCTTGAGCTGCTTCAAAATCGGTTCGACCCCTTTTCCGGAGAGGAGGTCTACGAGACCGGAGCCTGAGAGGTAGTGATCGACGTCGAAGAAGTACTCGTGCTCGACGCTGCTGGCAAAACTGACGCTTGCGCCGCCCAGGGCCGCTTTGCGAATACGGTGCGCAAGAATTGGCGCCTCCTGGCGAATGTTCGAGCCGATGACAAAGATCGCTTCCTGATCTTCCAGTTCGGCAATACTGACACCGAGCCATGGAAACGCCGGGTCATTATCCTGATCGGAGAAGTCACGCCGCTCCAGGCGATGATCGATATTCGCGGTGCCGAGGTGATCGGCAAGGCGCGCTAACAGGTGGCCTTCTTCCACCGTTGAACTCGGAGACGCAAGCAGGCCATGGTTATCTGCATTCTTAAGCGCATCCGCAGCCGCTTCGAGTGCCTCTTCCCAGTCAATATCACGCCATTCGCCGCTCTCTTTGATGCGCGGCTGCCCCAGGCGATCGGGCGAGTAGATAGCTTCGTAGCTGAAACGATCGCGATCCGATACCCAGCTTTCGTTGATCGCTTCATTGGTCCTCGGCACGACGCGTTTGACCGTCCCGCGCAGTAGGTGCACGAAGATATTGGAGCCAACGCAATCATGCGGAGCCACCGTAGCGCGTTGCACCATTTCCCAGGCGCGGGCACTGTAACGGTATGGCTTGTTATTCAGCGCACCGACCGGGCAGAGATCGATGATATTCGCCGATAATTCGTGGTCGATATTCTGTTCAACATAGGTCGAGATCTCGACCTGTTCACCACGTAGAGTCGTACCCAGTTGCGGCTTACCCTGGATCTCTTCGCCAAAACGGACGCAGCGCGTGCAATGAATACAACGGGTCATGTCCGTCGAAACGAGCGGACCCAGGTCTTTATCCTTGACGACCCGTTTGCCATCGTTGTACCGCGAAACATCGCGGCCATAACCAATCGCAAGGTCCTGAAGTTCGCACTCGCCACCCTGGTCGCAGATCGGACAATCCAGCGGGTGGTTAATGAGAAGGAATTCCATCGTCGCTTTCTGAGCAGCGATTGCCCGCGGCGACTTGGTGAACACCTTCATGCCTTCGTTCACCGGCTGCGCGCAGGCAGGAATCGGCTTGGGCGCACCCTCCACGTCGACGAGGCACATGCGGCAGTTGGCCGCGACGCTGAGTTTGTCGTGATAGCAGAACCGCGGCACGTACGAACCGATCTTGTCGGTCACCTCGATGATCATCTGTCCCGGGCGGGCTTCGACTGGCTTGCCATCGACTTCAATGTTTACGATGTCGTCACTCATAGCCGTTACGCCGCCGCATCCGGAGCATCGTCGATGATGCTGCGCCCGTTATTGCGAATCATGTATTCGAATTCGTGATGATAGTGTTTCAGGAAACTCTGCACAGGCCATGCTGCGGCGTCCCCGAGCGCGCAGATAGTGTGCCCTTCTATCTTGTTGGCAACATCGACGAGCTTTTCTAGATCTGCTTCCTCACCCTTGCCATCAATGATGCGCGTCAACATCCGGTACAGCCAGCCGGTGCCTTCACGGCAAGGCGTGCACTGCCCGCAGGATTCGGCCATGTAAAAGCGCGAGATACGGCGCAGCACTTTGACCATGCAAGTCGTTTCGTCCATGACCATGACCGCACCCGTGCCAAACGATGACCCCGCCTGCTGGAGCGAGTTGTAGTCCATCGTGCATTCCATGATCACGTCGGCCGGAAGAACCTTGCACGATGATCCGCCAGGAATAACCGCCTTAAGTTTGCGGCCTTTCCAGACGCCACCACAAATGTCCTCGAGCAACACCTTGAACGGTATACCCATCGGCAACTCGTAGTTCCCTGGTTTTTCCACGTGCCCGGAAACCGAGAACTGGGCGGTACCGCCCGAGCCTTCGGGACCCAGCCCTGCAAACCAGGCCGCACCATTTCGAATAATCGACGGTACGCTGGCAATACTCTGCGTATTGTTAATCGTTGTTGGCTTGCCGTACAAACCGAAGTTTGCCGGGAACGGCGGCTTGAACCGAGGTCGGCCCTGCTTGCCTTCCAGCGATTCAATCAGGGCTGTTTCCTCGCCGCAGATATAGGCGCCTGCTCCGATAAATCCATGGATATCGACATCGATGCCGCTACCCTTGATGTTTTTTCCGAGCAAACCTGCCTCGTAAGCCTCCTTCACCGCAGCTTCGAAGCGAGGAAACGGCTCATCCATGAATTCGCCACGCATGTAGTTGTACGCAACTGTTGCACCCATCGCGTAGGCGGCGATGGCCATGCCTTCGACCAGGCAATGCGGGTTGTACCTCAGTATTTCGCGATCGTGGCAGGTACCCGGCTCGGATTCATCCGAGTTGACCACGAGATATTTCTGGCCGTCATAATTCTTGGGCATGAAGCTCCACTTGAGCCCTGTCGGGAACCCGGCGCCACCGCGCCCCCGCAGGCCGGACGCTTTGACCTCGTCAATGACCTCGGCCGGCGTCATGTCACCGTTGAGGATCTTGCGCCATGCCTTGTAACCGTCGTGCTTTTCGTAGGTCGCAAGCGTCCAGGACTCATCGGAGCCGAAGGTGTTGAAGCAGACAAGATTCTGTTCGTACGCCATCAACCCAGCCCATCCAGAATTTCATCAACCATCTCAACCGTCAGGTTTTCGTAGTACTTGTGATTCACCATCATCGCCGGCGCGCCACAACATGCAGCAATGCACTCTTCTTCCCTCTTCAGGAAGAACTTGCCGTCCTCCGAACTCTCGCCAAGCTTCAAGCCGAGTTTAGTTTCAACGTGTTCAACAAGATCGTCCGCACCGCGCAGCATGCAAGCCACATTGGTACAGATCGCCACTTCGTTGCGCCCGACCTTCCTGGTCTGGAACATCGAGTAGAACGTGGCTACTTCATAGACCTGGATCGACGGCAGTTCGAGGTATTCGGCAATGGCATTCATCTGCTCGGCGGTGACGTGCCCCTTATTTTCGTGCTGCACCGCGTGCAAGGCACTGATGACCGCCGATCGCTGCCGATCCTTCGGGAAACGCGCTTTCCAGCTCTCGATTTCTTCCCTGACGTCCGTGGAAAGTTCGTAGCTCATCGGTCAACCTCACCAAACACGATGTCCTGCGTGCCGATGACAGCGACCACGTCGGCAAGCATGTGACCCTCCACCATTTCTGACATGGCTGACAGATGCGCAAAGCCCGGCGCACGAATCTTCACGCGGTACGGTTTATTGGCACCGTCCGAAATGATGTAGATACCGAATTCGCCTTTCGGATGTTCGACGGCGGCGTATGCCTCGCCTTCAGGAACGCAGTAACCTTCCGTAAACAACTTGAAGTGATGAATCAGCGACTCCATGTCATCTTTCATTTCAATCCGTTTCGGCGGCGTCACTTTATGATCATCCGCGATGACAGGGCCCGGGTTGTCTCGAAGCCAGTTGATGCACTGTTTGATGATGCGATTTGACTGACGCAGTTCTTCGATGCGCACGAGGTAACGGTCATAGCAGTCGCCATTGACACCAACCGGGATGTCGAAATCGACTTTGTCGTACACCTCGTAGGGTTGTTTCTTGCGCAGATCCCACTCGACGCCCGAGCCACGCAACATCGGACCTGAGAAGCCGAGCTGCATCGCACGGTCCGGAGTTACGACGCCAATATTCACTGTTCGTTGCTTCCAGATTCGGTTATCGGTGAGCAGCGTCTCATACTCGTCAACACAGCCAGGGAATCTTTCGGTGAAAGCCTCGATGAAATCGAGCAGCGAGCCTTCGCGAATCGAATTCCAGCGATCGAGCTCTTTTTTGCTACGGAACTTCGACTCCTGGTATTTCGGCATGGAATCGGGCAAGTCACGATACACACCACCCGGCCGGTAATACGTCGCGTGCATGCGTGTACCCGAGACTGCCTCGTAGCAATCCATAAGGTCTTCACGCTCGCGGAAGCAGTAAAGGAACATGGTCATTGCACCGATGTCGAGACCATGCGCCCCAAGCCACATCAGATGGTTCAAAATTCTCGTAATCTCGTCGAACATGACCCTGATGTACTGAGCACGCTCGGGAACCTCCACGCCGAGCAGCTTCTCTATTGCCATCACGTAGGCGTGCTCATTGCACATCATCGACACGTAGTCGAGACGATCCATGTAACCAATACTTTGATTGAAAGGCTTGGTTTCGGCGAGCTTCTCGGTAGCGCGATGCAGCAGGCCGACGTGCGGGTCCGCTTTCTGAATCACCTCACCCTCGATCTCGAGGACGAGACGCAAAACGCCATGCGCCGCAGGGTGCTGCGGGCCAAAGTTCATCGTGTAACTTTGAATCTCAGCCATCGTCCGCATCCTTGAGATCGGCGGCATAGCGATTATCGTCACGAATGACTCGTGGCACCAGCGTGCGTGGCTCGATACTCACCGGTCTGTAGACAACCCGGCCTTCATTATCGTCGTAGTGGACCTCGACGTTTCCTGACAGCGGAAAGTCCTTACGAAACGGATGGCCGATAAAGCCGTAGTCAGTCAGGATACGACGCAAGTCGGGGTGCCCTTCGAACAGAATGCCATACAGGTCGAACACCTCGCGCTCAAACCAGTTCGCACCATTCCAGATATCGACAACGGATTTCACAACCGGGGGATTAGCCGTGCCCGTATAGACGCGAAGTCGCAGGCGAATATTGTGTTGCAGTGACAGCAGGTGATAAACGACAGCGAAACGCCTCGGATCGAACTCGTCAGCTTCGTCGAGTATAACTGGCTCGCGCTCGACGCCACGACTGAAACCCGTTCCCGTCGCGTCGTTCGTTGCCCACTCATCATCGCCATAATTCAGGTAATCGACACCACAGACGTCCATGAGCATTTCGAAGCCGAAATCAGCCTCGTTTCGCAGGGCCGTTGCGATCTCAATCAAGTCATCCTTGTCGAGTGTGTAACTCAGCTCGCCGCAGATCGACGGCAAGCGGAGCATTTGCTCGCCGAAGCGCTCGTCAATGCGAGCGGCCAATGTCTCGAAGCGTTCACTCATCGTTATTACTTATCTGGCAATCGTGCTCGTACGTTTGATCTTGTTCTGCAACTGGATAAGTCCATAAATCAGGGCCTCAGCCGTGGGTGGACAACCCGGTACATATACGTCGACCGGCACAATGCGATCGCAGCCCCGGACAACCGAGTAGGAATAGTGATAGTACCCACCGCCATTTGCGCAGGACCCCATCGAGACAACCCAACGTGGTTCGGGCATCTGGTCATAGACCTTGCGAAGCGGTGCAGCCATTTTGTTCGTCAGCGTTCCCGCAACGATCATGCAATCAGACTGGCGGGGACTCGGGCGAAAAATGATGCCAAAGCGGTCGAGGTCGTAGCGTGCGGCACCAGCCTGCATCATCTCTACCGCGCAACATGCGAGGCCGAAGGTCATCGGCCAAAGTGAGCCCGTGCGCGCCCAATTCATGACGGAATCGACGCTCGTCACGACAAAGCCTTTATTTTGCAGGCTGTCGCCAGCGCCTTCAGCACTGTTGGCCGTATCGGCCGCAACCTGAGTTTCTGCTAATCCCACTCGAGGGCCCCTTTCTTCCACTCATAAATGAACCCGACCACAAGAATCGCGAGGAATATCGCCATCGAGATCAGTCCGAACTTGCCGACAACATCGAGCGACACTGCCCAGGGAAACAGGAAAGCAATTTCGAGATCAAAAATAATAAAGAGAATCGCAACGAGGTAATAGCGCACATCGAACTTCATGCGTGAGTCATCGAAAGCTTCGAAGCCGCACTCGTAGGGAGAGAGTTTTTCCTCGTCTTTCTGGCCCTGCCCGATCAAAAAGCCAAGAATCAGCAGTAGCACACCGATTCCTGTTGCTACGCCTAAAAAAATCAGAATGGGAAAGTATTCTTGTAGCATTTTCGCCCGCTTGTCTGGCGCTCAAGATCGCACCCGAATCAGCGCGCGATTGTACCAGTGACTGAAGCCCGGGATATACCCCAAAATATGGCTTGGTTCGGCAGAGGTGGGCTATGTTTTACCTGCAGGCCATATAAAAACCGGCCCGCAGCCACAAGGCTGGACAGACCGGATCGTGTTTGGTGCTCTGGGCGAGACTCGAACTCGCACGGCTTGCGCCACTGCCCCCTCAAGACAGCGTGTCTACCAATTCCACCACCAGAGCGATAATCGGGTAATTCTACTCCGGATCAGCCGCTGGTTCCTGTTCCAGCTCTGGCAAATCGACAGGATCTTCAGCTGGTTCCAACTCAGGTAAATCGGAAACCGGCATTTCCTCGTTGAGCTCGGGCGCCTCGCTCTGTTCGACCTCAACGACCGGCGCGTCTTCCAGGAGACTCGTCGGTGCCGAGGTGACCTGAGTGCTCAAATAGGCCAGCGTAAGACTGCTGACAAAGAACAACGTTGCACAAACTGCCGTCGCTCTCGAGAAAAAGCTGCTCGAGCCACGTGCGCCGAAAACCGTACCCGACGCGCCAGCGCCAAATGCCGCACCGGCATCCGCGCCCTTACCACGCTGCAGCAGCACAAGAACGATGATCAGCAATGCGATCAGCGTATGCGCAATCAGTACAGCTTTTTGAATAGTGTCCATTTGTATACCAACTCTTATTGGATTCCGGCTGCCGCTTGGGCTATCGCCAGGAAATCATCCGCTTTCAACGACGCGCCGCCTATGAGACCACCGTCGATGTCCGGCTGGGCCAACAGGCCAGCCGCATTCTCGCCTTTCATGCTACCGCCGTACAGTATTTGCACGTTCGCGGCTATGCTTCCATCCTGTGCCGCAAGCTGTGCCCGAATGTGCCTGTGCACATCTTGCGCCTGTTCCGGCGTCGCTGTCATCCCGGTTCCGATCGCCCAGACCGGCTCATACGCGATAACCGCCGCCGCAAATGCCCCGACACCCGCCGCGTCCATGACCGCACCAAGCTGCTCGTCGATAACGCTTTCCGTCGTACCAGCCTCGCGCTCTTCAAGGGTCTCCCCAACGCACAATATCGGCGTAATCCCGGCCACCTGGGCGGCCTGAAATTTCGCTGCAACCTGCTCGCTCGTCTCGCCGTAGAGGGCGCGGCGCTCGGAGTGACCGACGATTACATAGTCACAACCCACGTCGCTCAACATTCCCGGCGCGACTTCGCCGGTAAAAGCACCTTTGTCATGCTCTGAGACGGTTTGCGCCCCGACCTTTACAGGAGAGCCCTTAGTCTGCTCCACGACCGAAGCCAGGTATGGAAACGGCGGGCAGACCAGCAAGCTGAAACCACTGCCAGTCGGTACACCTGCGACAATTCCGGCCACCAGTTCCACATTGGCGGCGCTACTGCCGTTCATTTTCCAGTTTCCGGCGATCAGAAATTCACGCATGTCGGTGTTTCCGCAGGCTTAAAAGGCGCGCAAGGATACCGGGGCAAGCCCCGCAAATCAACGCATTATTAGGGATCAAGCCGCCGTTTTTTTGACGACCGAGGCAAGCCGCTTCGCCAGCGAAACAACCTGCACCTCATCTTGTCCTTCGACCATGACCCGGATGACCGGTTCAGTGCCAGATGCGCGCAGCACCACACGGCCCTTATCAGCCAGCTCCCCCTCGGCAATTGCCACGGCATTCTGTATTTCCGGCGATTTCCCGGGATCGAGTCGCTGCTCGGTGCGCACGTTAATCATCGTCTGTGGGTACCTGGGCATTCCCGCCACCAGTTCAGAGAGGGGTTTGCCCGTCTCCTTCATCACCGCGAGCACCTGCAAGGCGCTGATCAGGCCGTCACCCGTCGTTGTTTTATCCAGCACCAGCATGTGTCCGGAGGTCTCTCCACCGATGACTCCACCCGACTCCCGAAGCATTTCGAGGACATAGCGGTCACCGACAGCGGCGCGCCGAAAATCGATATCGCGGGCCTTGAGAGCATGCTCAAGACCAAGATTACTCATAACTGTACCGACGACAGGCCCTTTGAGGCTACCCTTGTCCTTGCGCGCCGTCGCCAATACGTAAAGCAACTGATCCCCGTCCACCAGCGTGCCACTTTCATCGACCATGACAACGCGGTCACCATCGCCGTCGAGCGCCACACCGACGTCAGCTTTGACTGCCGGAACGGTTACCTGCAGAAGCTCCGGCTCGGTCGAACCGCAACCATCATTGATATTCTTGCCATTTGGCGAGCAGCCTAATGGTATGACGTCGGCGCCCAAGCCCATCAACGTTCGCGGCCCGACCTTGTAGCCGGCGCCATTTGCGCCATCGAATACAACTTTCAAGCCATCGAGATCTACCCCATCCGGCATGCTGCTAATGCAAAAATCCTGGTAACGAATACGTGCTGTGTCGATGCGCTTGGCTTTCCCGAGGGACTGTGACTCCAGTGTTATCGCCCGATTCTTGAGATGTTCCTCGATCTTGTGCTCGATCTCATCCGTCAGTTTCGAGCCAGAGCGATCGAAGAACTTGATGCCATTGTCGAAAAACAGGTTATGAGATGCGCTTATGACCACACCGAGATCGGCATCGAATTCCTGGGTCAGGCGCGCGATAGCCGGCGTAGGCAGCGGTCCCAGCAGGAGGACATCCGCCCCGGCTGCGACGAACCCTGCCTCCAGTGCAGATTCGAACATATAGCCTGACAGCCGAGTGTCCTTGCCAATCACGACCGTCCCGCCCTTAGGAACCAGTACCTGGGCCGCGGCGCTGGCAAGACGCATAGTAAAATCGGCGTTCATCGGGTCGTGGCCAACCCTGCCGCGAACGCCGTCTGTACCAAAGAAATTCTTACCCATAATTTACTCGCTCGCCTCAATAATCGCCCTGGCGACCTTCAACGCATCAACGGTTGCCTGCACATCGTGAGCCCTGATAATGGATGCCCCGTTTACCACGGCCATAACCGCCGCGGCCACACTGGCAGGCATACGCTCATGGACCTCGCGATCGGTCAATTTACCAAGGGTTGATTTTCTCGACACACCGACCAGCACGGGCCGCTCGCGCACGCGTAATTGTCGCAGATTCGCGAGCAGTTCGACATTGTGAACGTGGGTTTTACCGAAACCGAATCCCGGATCCACTATGATCATGTCCTCAGCGACGCCAACCTCAACGCAAGCGCCAATGCGTTCGTCGAGGAATGCGGCAACCTCCGCTACGACGTCATCGTAATGTGGCCGTTCCTGCATCGTGCGCGGTTTGCCCTGCATGTGCATCAAACAAACGGGAACTCCAAGGTCCGCGGCTGCCTGCATCGCTCCATCGCCTCGTAATGCTGCGACATCATTGATCATGCACGCACCTGCCGCAATCGCCTCGCGCATGACAACGGCCTTGCTGGTATCAACGGAAATCGCTACATCGGTGATGGACCGGACGGCCTCGACCACCGGAATCACACGATCCAGCTCCTCCTGTTCCGGAACACTTGCCGCTCCCGGACGCGTGGACTCGCCACCGATATCGATCAGGAAAGCGCCCTCCTCGGCCATCGTTGCCGCCTGGCGAATGGCTATATTCAGATTATCGAAATGACCGCCATCTGAAAATGAATCGGGCGTAACGTTTAGAATACCCATCACGGCTGGCGCCGCGATTTGCAGGGGACCCAGGGTCAACATGGCTGGCGGAAGTGGGCTAGTGTTCGCTTGCCGGCCCACCGATCGTGCCAGTGGCATCGGACTCAGCAGTGGCTGAACCGTCTTCAGGGTTACCGGAATCGACAGTGTCGTCCCAGTCCGCGGGCGGCCTGGGCTCACGCCCTTCCATGATGTCCTTGATCTGGTCTTCCCCGATAGTCTCGTATTTCACGAGCGCCTTGGCCATCGCGTGCAGCTTGTCAATATTCTCATCAAGCAGCCCCCTGGATCGCTCGTAGTTTGAATCGATGATGCGGCGAACTTCTTCATCGATCGCATGCGCTGTGTCGTCAGAGACCTGTTTATGCTGAGTCACGGAACGTCCCAGGAACACCTCGCCATCATCTTCGCTGTAGGTCAGAGGACCAAGCCGGTCTGACAAGCCCCACTTGGTGACCATGTTGCGCGCGATTTCAGTAGCTCGCTCAATATCGTTCGAGGCCCCTGTGGTAACGCCATCGGCACCGTTGATCATTTCTTCAGCAATACGCCCGCCGAACAAACTGGAAATACTGCTCTCAAGACGTTGCCGGGACATGCTGTAGCGGTCTTCCTCGGGCAGGTACATCGTGACGCCAAGCGCCCTGCCTCGAGGAATGATAGTGACTTTGTAAACAGGATCGTGTTCAGGTACGAGGTAACCGACAATCGCATGGCCAGCCTCATGGTAGGCCGTGTTGAGCTTCTCGGTTTCGCTCATGACCATGGAGCGCCTTTCCGTGCCCATCATGATCTTGTCTTTCGCCTGCTCGAACTCGTCCATGCTGACGACGCGCTTATTTGCCCGAGCGGCGAACAAAGCGGCTTCATTCACGAGATTTGCCAGATCAGCACCCGAGAAACCGGGCGTACCACGAGCTATTACGCCGGGACGAACATCGTCACTCAGCGGCACTTTGCGCATGTGTACTTTGAGGATTTGCTCACGACCGCGCACGTCCGGTAACGGCACGACGACCTGACGGTCGAAGCGGCCCGGCCGCAGGAGCGCCGGGTCAAGCACGTCAGGACGGTTTGTGGCGGCAATGACAATGATGCCCTCGTTACCTTCAAAACCATCCATCTCGACCAGCATCTGATTGAGTGTCTGTTCACGCTCGTCATGACCACCGCCCAGGCCCGCGCCACGATGACGGCCAACCGCATCAAGTTCATCGATGAAGATAATACAGGGCGCCTGTTTCTTGGCCTGATCGAACATATCGCGCACGCGCGACGCACCCACGCCTACAAACATTTCAACGAAGTCGGAACCGGAAATCGTAAAGAACGGCACCTTCGCCTCACCGGCAATCGCCTTGGCCAGCAGCGTCTTGCCGGTGCCCGGAGGCCCAACCATGAGAACGCCTTTGGGGATTTTGCCACCAAGACGCTGGAATTTGCTCGGATCCTTCAGGAAGTCGACAACCTCAGAAACCTCAGCCTTGGCTTCCTCGACGCCCGCAACATCCGCAAACGTCACTCCCACCTGATCCTCGCCGAGAAGGCGCGCCTTGCTCTTGCCAAACGACATGGCGCCGCGGCCGCCACCACCACCCTGCATCTGGCGCATAAAGTAAATCCAGACGCCAATAAGCAGGAGAATTGGGAATGAACTGATCAAGAGTTGCCCAATCAGGCTTTGGGTCTTGGGCTCCGCAGCCGAAATCTCCACACCCTGCTTCATCAGTTCGCCGATCAGGACGGTATTGTCTGTCTCAGGGTTGATCGTGTAGAACTGCAGCGGCTTCGATTTGCCGTAACGAATCTGTTCGCCGTCAAATTCCACAATGGAAACCTGTCCCGACTGAATCTGTGTCTGGAACTCGGAATAGTCCTTCTTGACGATCTGTCCGCCGCTTACGCCGGACAGACCCTGCACCACCGAGAGAAGAACAACGATGATGACAATAAAGACAAGTACATTTTTAGTTAGATCATTCACGGCACAGACGCTACTACAAAGAGAAATTTCTCGCTACCAAATAGACCTCACGGCTACCGGCACGCGAGGCCTTGGGTTTAATGACTCTCACACGTTCGAAAGAGTTCCTGACATCACGTACAAATTCGTCGAATCCCTCTCCCTGGAAAACTTTGCAAACAAAGCTACCCCGACGTTTTAGCACACGCCGCGCCATATCATGCGCCAATTCGACTAAATACATGGAGCGAGGCTGGTCGACTGCCTTCGTTCCGGTGATATTGGGCGCGATATCGCTGATTACAAGGTCTGCGCCGTCTTTGCCCACTGCCTGAAGCAGTTGCTGAAAAATCTCATCGTCCCGGAAATCGCCCTGGATGAACTCAACGCCGGGCAGTGAATCCATAGGCAGAAGGTCTACGGCCACGATACGCACCTTGCCCCTGAGTTTCTCGCTTATGTACTGGCTCCAGCTCCCGGGCGAAGACCCAAGGTCGACACACACCATGCCCGGCTTCAGAAGGCGCTCCTTCTGATCAATCTGCTCGAGTTTATACACCGCGCGCGATCGCCAGCCATCCTTGCGTGCCTGTTGCACGAAAGGATCGCGTTCCTGACGCTCTCTCCAGCTTCTGCTGGAGCCTCGCGGTTTACTCATTGCATTGCCTCAGGGCCTGCCAACACTGATAAACTCCGCGCCCATGGATCTCAATGAACACCAGAAGAAATTTCTGCGCGGCCGCGGCCATCAGCTGAAACCCCTGATTATCGTCGGCGATGCCGGGCTTAGCGACTCGTTGCTCGCCGAATTCGAATCGACACTCGCTCACCACGAACTGATCAAGGTCAGGGTACGTGTCGGCGATCGGGCTGCGCGAGACGAAATAATCCAGCAAATGTGCGCTGCAAGCTCCGCAGAATTAATTCAACGCATTGGCAATGTCGCGCTGCTCTTCCGCCAGAATCTCAAGAAGAAACCGGAAAAGCGCATTCGCATTCCTTCTCGCTAGCTCTTATTCGTAGCGAACTTCCAGTACGTCGAACGTTTTCGTCCCGTCCGGGGCGTCAAACTCAATGGCGTCCCCTTCATTCTTGCCAATCAACGCCCGGGCGATCGGTGACGTGTACGAGATCATTCCATCTCTGATATTGGCCTCGTCTTCGCCAACGATCTTGTAAGTGATCTCCTTATCCGTGTTTTCGTCCAGGATTACGACCGTGGAACCAAAAATAATCTTGCCACGCGCATCGATCTCGGTGACATCGATCACCTGCACATGCGACAACTTTCCCTCAATATCCTTGATACGTGCCTCAATGAATCCTTGCTGTTCCTTGGCGGCGTGATACTCAGCATTCTCTTTGAGATCGCCATGCGCACGTGCCTCGGCAATCGCCTTGATCACGGCCGGTCGATCAACGCTTTTGAGCTTTCTTACTTCTTCCTGAAGCAACTCGTGGCCGCGCTTGGTCATCGGCACCTTGCTCATGCCACTACCCCGTTATGCAAATCCTGAAGACGATTGACATCGTGGTTATCGAGATGTTCGATGGCCCCGCACGTCGCAACCGCGGCACCCAGTGTTGTGTAGTAGGTGACACCCTTGCGAACTGCCTCAGCTCGAATTGATTCCGACTCGTTGATAGCCTGCTTCCCCTCAGTGGTGTTGACGATCAGGTCAATCTCACCGTTTTTGATCATGTCCACGATATGCGGACGCCCTTCACGAACCTTGTTTGCGCGCCGGCATGATACACCAGCTTTTGCCAGCACCTGCGCGGTGCCGTGTGTTGCAACCAGGTCGAAACCCATTTCGGCAAGAAGTTTGCCGAGTTCGATCACCCCTTTCTTATCCCGTTCACGGACGCTTAGCAGTGCGGCGCCCTGGCGCGGCAGGACGACACCCGAAGCGAGTTGAGCCTTGGCGTAAGCCTCGCCGAATGTGCGCCCCACGCCCATTACTTCGCCTGTCGATTTCATTTCCGGCCCAAGAATCGGATCCGCGCCCGGGAACTTGATGAATGGGAACACGGCTTCTTTCACCGAGTAATAACCGGGAACCCGTTGGTTCACGAATCCCTGTGTGGACAGCGTCTCACCCACCATAACTTTGGCCGCAATTTTTGCCAGGGGCACACCAATTGCCTTGGATACAAATGGCGCGGTTCGGGACGCACGTGGATTCACTTCCAGGAGGTAGACAACATTGCTCTGAATTGCGAACTGAGTATTCATGAGACCGATAACATTCAGCCCCTTTGCAAGCTTGATAACCTGCTCTTCAAGAACTTTTTGTACGTCGGCATCGAGACTGAACGGAGGCAGTGAACAGCCTGAGTCCCCGGAGTGCACGCCCGCCTGCTCGATATGCTCCATGACGCCACCGATGAGTACCCGTTCGCCGTCGGAGATACAATCGACGTCGACTTCAATTGCGAGGTCGAGGAAGCGATCCAGTAATACGGGACTGTCATTCGACACGTCAATTGCTGCATCCATATAAGCCGCAAGGTCTTCGTCGCTATGCACGATTTCCATTGCCCGGCCACCGAGTACATATGACGGACGAACCACAAGCGGGTACCCGACTTCAGACCCGCGCTCCAGTGCCTCCGCTTTGCTGCTCGCAACTCGATTCGGGGGTTGCTTGAGCTCCAGCTCCTCAACCAGCTGCTGGAAGCGCTCACGATCCTCCGCGAGATCAATGGAATCCGGCGAAGTGCCTATGATCGGCGCGCCAGCCGCTTCAAGATCCCTTGCGAGTTTAAGCGGTGTCTGGCCGCCGTATTGCACGATCACGCCCTTCGGCTGCTCTTTGTCGATGATCTCCATGACGTCTTCGAACGTCAACGACTCGAAGTAAAGTCGATCCGAGGTGTCATAGTCCGTCGATACGGTTTCCGGGTTGCAGTTGACCATTATGGTCTCGTACCCGGATTCTCTCAGCGCTAGCGCCGCATGGACGCAGCAGTAGTCAAATTCGATGCCCTGCCCGATGCGGTTAGGGCCGCCGCCAAGAATCATGATCTTGGGATTGTCGGTCGGCTCGGCTTCGCACTCTTCCTCATAACTCGAGTACAGGTACGCCGTGGTCGTCGCAAACTCTGCTGCACACGTATCAACGCGTTTGAATACCGGACGCACCCCCAAGTCGAGACGTCTGCGGCGTACGGACTTGTCATCGGTGCCAGCAAGCTCTGCGATACGCGCATCCGCGAACCCCTTGCGCTTGATCGCCCGCATCATGTCCGCGTTGATACCGGGCAGCCCGGCTTCACGAATATCGGTCTCGATATTTACCAGGTCCGCAATTTGCACAAGGAACCAGCGGTCGATTCCGGTTATCTGTGCGACATCTTCGTACGAGTAGCCGTGACGTAATGCGTCGGCAACGTAAAGCAGCCGGCTGGATCCCGGAATGCGTAATTCATGACGCAGTTGATCTCGATCGAGATCTGTCGTTATCGGTCCGCAAATCTCGTTGAGCCCGGTGATACCAGTCTCGAGGCCGCGCAGCGCTTTTTGCAACGATTCCTGAAAATTGCGGCCGATTGCCATGACTTCGCCTACTGACTTCATCTGCGTCGTCAGGCGATCATTCGCGCCCGGGAATTTCTCGAAGGTAAAACGCGGAATTTTTGTCACGACATAGTCGATAGCCGGCTCGAATGACGCAGGTGTCAGTCCACCGGTGATGTCATTCTTCAGCTCGTCCAGCGTATACCCGACAGCGAGTTTTGCCGCAACCTTGGCGATGGGGAAGCCGGTGGCCTTGGAAGCCAGCGCTGACGAACGCGACACGCGCGGGTTCATCTCGATGATGAGCACACGACCCGTATTTGGGCAGATCGCAAACTGCACATTGGAACCACCCGTCTCTACGCCGATCTTGCGCAGCACGTCTATCGACGCGTCGCGAAGGCGCTGATACTCCTTATCGGTCAGGGTTTGTGACGGGGCAACCGTGATTGAGTCGCCGGTATGCACACCCATCGGGTCGAAATTCTCGATCGCGCAAACGATGATGCAGTTGTCGTTTCTGTCGCGTACAACCTCCATCTCGAACTCTTTCCAGCCAATAACTGACTCTTCGAGCAAAACTTCCGTCGTCGGGGACATCTCGAGGCCGTGCGAGACAATGCGCTCGAATTCCTCCAGGTTATATGCGATGCCGCCGCCGCTGCCACCCATCGTAAATGAAGGGCGGATGATCGTTGGGAAGCCGATATCTTTCTGCTTCTCGAGCGCCTGTTCGAGAGAGTGCGCGATCTCGGCCCTCGGGCTTTCAAGGCCTATTTCCGACATCGCTTGCCGGAACAGGTCGCGATCCTCTGCCATGTCGATCGCCTCGCGTGATGCCGCGATCATCTCGACGTTGTATTTTTCAAGCACGCCGTGGCGCGCGAGATCGAGCGCGCAGTTGAGCCCGGTCTGGCCGCCCATTGTCGGCAGAAGAGCATCCGGGCGTTCCTTCGCGATGATGCTCTCGAGCGCAGACCAGTGAATCGGTTCGATGTACGTGGCATCCGCCATTTCCGGGTCCGTCATGATCGTAGCCGGGTTCGAATTGACCAGAATGACCCGATAGCCTTCTTCGCGAAGCGCCTTGCAGGCCTGCGCACCCGAGTAGTCAAATTCGCAAGCCTGGCCGATCACGATCGGTCCTGCACCGATGATCAGGATGCTGTCTATGTCTGTGCGTCTGGGCATCTTCGCTTTCTAATATTGTAAATTAAGTGTAGTTTATAAATTTCTGTTTTATATAAATTTATTACTTCGAAAATATCGCCTGCAGGCCGCTCTTCTTCTGTGCATCCATGTGCTCGATAAACCGCTCGAACAAGGGCAGCAAATCGTGCGGCCCAGGGCTCGCCTCGGGGTGTCCCTGGAAACTGAAGGCCGGCCGATCTTTGAATGCGATGCCCTGCAGCGTGCCGTCAAACAGTGATCGATGCGTCGCCTCAACGTTGTCGGGCAAGCTGGCCTCATCAACGGCGAAACCGTGATTCTGACTCGTAATCATGACCTGACCGCTGGAAAGATTCTGAACCGGATGATTTGCGCCATGATGACCAAACTTCATCTTTTCAGTCTTGGCGCCGGCTGCAAGTGCCAGCAGCTGATGACCCAGGCAGATACCAAATAGCGGTGTTCCCTTTGCCAGGAAGTCCTTGATTGCCTCGATTGCATAGTCACAGGGCTCGGGGTCGCCCGGTCCATTCGACAAAAATATGCCGTCAGGCGACATCGCGAGAACCTCTTCCGAGGAGGTCGTGGCCGGCACCACCGTTAGGCGACATTCGAGGTCGGACAAGAGGCGCAGAATGTTGCGCTTCACCCCGAAATCATAAGCCACAACGTGATACGGCGCGATACGACGACTCATGACACGCTGAGGTTTGTCGAATGTGGTGCCATAGCACCACTGATAAATCTCGCTAGTCGTGACGAACTTGGCGAGGTCCATTCCTGCGATCCCAGGGAATTTGCGCGCGTGTTCTATCGCTGTTTCCGCCGGCCGGTCACCGGTCATAATACAACCGGACTGCGCGCCCTTTTCGCGAATTATGCGCGTCAGCTTGCGCGTATCGATATCCGCGATTGCCACCAATTCACCCTGCTTCAGGAAATCGACGAAGCTGCGTTCCGAACGCCAACTACTGGTCAGCATGGAACTGTCACGAATGATCAGGCCCGACGCATGAATCAAGGAAGATTCCATATCGTCGCTATTCGTGCCGGTATTACCGACGTGGGGATAAGTCAGCGTGACGATCTGGCGGCAATATGACGGATCAGTCAGAATCTCCTGATGGCCGGTCATTGCGGTGTTGAATACGACTTCGCCGATCGTGCGCCCGTCGGCACCGATTGACGTACCGTGGAAGACAGTTCCGTCCTGTAGTGCAAGTATTGCTGGCGTGCTCAAGAACGACCCTCAATATGGATTCAGATGTCGACCACTTGAGTGCCAGCTTGTAGGAATCGGCGTTTGCAGATGCAACAAAGCGGAAGGACTTGGCCTCCCGCTCGCGATTACGCTGACCGCCCAGCGATCCGGCGTAGTTTACTGAAGGCGCCTGTCTCGCGCCATACTCTGAGCAACTTTTTTGTACCCCTGAATGCTCATATCGATCAGTTTTCGAACAATACGTCGCGTATCTGGTAACGACCCGGTCGCTGGGCGACGACCCAACGGCCCGCGCGCAATGCCCCGTGCGCAAAAACCTGCCTCGACGTTACACTGTGCGCGAAAGAAAGGGTTTCTGTTGCCGACCGCATGACGACCTTGTGATCTCCGGGAACCTCGCCGCGGCGCTCACTGGCAAAGGTCACAGAGCCAGTGCCCTGCTCGCCGCGAGCTCGCGCAATAACTTCTCCGAGCTTGAGTGCCGTACCGGATGGTGCATCTTTCTTATGGACGTGGTGGACCTCCGAAATATCAACCTTGAAGTCGGTCCCAAGTGAAGCGGCAGCCTCACGGACCGCCTGTTCCAGTACGGCAACGCCGAGGCTCATATTGCGGTCGTATACGATCGGTACGTGATTTGCGACCTCGTCGAGACGACCCATCTGGGCATCGTCAAGGCCACTGACTCCACATACCAGGGGTTTTTCCTGACCCAGAACGGCGTCCAGCACCTCCGCTGTACCATTTGGGAGGCTGAAGTCGATCACGACGTCGGCCAGACTTACAAGTGCATCGAGGTCGTCGCCACGACCCCAGAAACCAGCCAGTTCCATATCGTCCTGGTCTTCCAGACAAGCCGCGACAGCCTTCGCCATGCGCCCTGCGCCGGCTATCGCAACTCGAATCACTGGCTTATGCGCTCGAAGAAACGCTTGACGGTATCGACCCAGCCACCTGCTCGCGGACTGTGCTTCTCACCGCCCGCACGAATTGATTCGTCAAATTTCTCGAGCATTTCTTTCTGCTTGGCGGTCAGATGGACCGGCGTCTCGACGGCTACCATGGCGAACAAATCGCCCTGGCGATGGTCCCGTACTGTCGTGACACCTTTGCCACGCAATCGGAATACTTTGCCAGATTGGGTCCCGGCCGGAATCTTGAGCGACACGTTCCCATCGAGCGTTGGCAGCTCAACTTCACCGCCCAGCGTGGCAGTCGCCATGCTCACCGGGACTTCACAGGAAATATTTGCGCCTTCGCGATCGAAGATTTTATGCGGTTGGACGCGAATTTCGACATAAAGATCGCCGGATGGGCCGCCATTGCGACCTGCCTCGCCTTCGCCGGATAAGCGAATCCTGTCGCCGTCATCAACGCCTGCAGGTACCTTGACCGACAAGGTTCGCGTTTTGCGCACGCGGCCGCGGCCGTGACAATCGGTACACGGATCAGAAATCGTTGTTCCCGCACCTTTACAGGCAGGACAGGTCTGCTGAATTGAGAAAAAACCCTGCTGCATTCGGACCTGGCCGACGCCACCACAAGTCGTGCATTTGACCGGGTCGCTGCCCTTCTTTGCGCCGCTGCCACCGCAGGTTTCGCAGCCCACCTGGGTTGGAACATCGATCGTGATGCTGTCGCCGGCGACCGCTGTTTCCAGGTCGAGCTTGAGTTCGTAGCCCAGATCTGCGCCGCGGAACACCTGTGGAGCTCCGCCACCGCGGCGCCCGCCACCGAATATATCGCCGAAAACATCGCCGAAAATGTCACCAAAGCCTTCGGCGCCATAGCCGCCACCGGGACCACCGGGTCCACCTCTCAGCCCATCGTGACCAAATTGGTCGTAGGCCGCCCGTTTCTGCTCATCCTTCAGGACCTCGTAGGCCTCCTTGGCTTCCTTGAAGCGCTTCTCGGAACCATCAGAGTCTTCCTTGTTCCGGTCTGGATGATGCTTCATGGCAAGACGTCGATACGCCTTCTTGATCTCGTCAGCCGACGCCGACTTCGAGACACCCAGTACTTCGTAATAATCGCGCTTTGCCATGTTTACCTACTATTTGGGGTCGAACCGATTTTCCGGCGCTGTCTCGCAAGCGTCGGAAAATCGGTTCGACCCCTTAAAGCTTACTTGTCGTCCTTGTCGACTTCCTCAAACTCGGCGTCAACAACGTCATCGTCTGCAGCTGCTCCGCCGTCCGCGCCCTCGGCACCCTCGGCTCCCTGCGCTGCCTGCTCTGCATAGAGCTTCTGCGCCAGGGTTCCGGAGGCCTCGCCAAGCGCGGCAGTCTTCGTCTCGATCTGCTCCTTGTCATCGCCTTCGAGTGCTGTCTTCAAATCGGAGATCGCATTCTCAATTGCAAGCCGCTCTTCCTGCGTCGCCTTTTCACCCATCTCCGTGAGGGTCTTTTCTGCGGCGTGGATCAGACCATCTGCCTGATTACGCACATCGACGAGCTCGCGGAATTTACGATCCTCTTCCGCATGACTTTCAGCATCGGAGACCATCTGCTCGATCTCGTCATCGGACAATCCCGAAGATGCCTTGATGACGATATTCTGGCTCTTGCCCGTTGCCTTGTCCTTGGCCGAGACATTCAGGATGCCGTTCGCATCGATGTCGAAGGTGACCTCAATCTGTGGCAAGCCTCGCGGCGCAGGCGGAATATCGGTGAGGTCGAAACGGCCGAGCGATTTATTGTCCATCGAACGCTCACGCTCACCCTGCAGTACGTGAATTGTCACAGCCGTCTGGTTGTCGTCTGCCGTCGAGAATACCTGTTCGGCGTTTGCCGGAATCGTCGTATTCTTATCGATCAGCTTGGTCATTACGCCGCCGAGGGTCTCGATACCGAGCGACAGTGGTGTAACGTCCAACAGCAGCACATCTTTAACGTCACCTGCTAACACGCCACCCTGAATCGCAGCGCCCAATGCGACCGCTTCATCCGGGTTAACGTCACGCCGTGGCTCCTTGCCGAAGAAGTTCTGCACTTCCTCAAAGACCTTCGGCATACGCGTTTGGCCGCCAACAAGAATCACGTCATCGATTTCATTGACCTTGAGACCCGCGTCATTCAACGCGATCCTGCAGGGACCGATCGTACGAGTAACAAGCTCTTCAACAAGCGATTCGAGCTTCGCGCGCGTCAGCTTGATGTTGAGATGTTTCGGACCGCTGGCGTCAGCCGTTATGTACGGCAGGTTAACTTCGGTTTGCTGCTGTGAGGAGAGCTCGATTTTTGCTTTCTCGGCAGCCTCCTTCAGACGCTGCATGGCCAGTGGGTCATTCGTGATGTCCACGCCACTTTCGCGCTGGAACTCGGAGGTCAAATATTCGATGACCCGCATATCGAAGTCTTCGCCGCCTAGAAACGTATCACCGTTCGTAGCCAGAACCTCGAACTGGTGCTCACCGTCGACTTCGGCAATTTCGATAATTGAGACGTCGAACGTACCACCACCAAGGTCAAAGACCGCAATCTTGGCGTCGCCGCGCTTTTTGTCCATGCCATACGCAAGGGCCGCTGCCGTCGGCTCGTTGATGATGCGCTTTACATCCAGACCAGCGATCTTACCGGCATCTTTGGTCGCCTGACGCTGCGAATCGTTAAAGTACGCAGGTACCGTAACGACAGCTTCCTTCACCTCTTCACCGAGGTAATCTTCAGCCGTCTTTTTCATTTTCATCAAGACACGTGCCGAGATCTCGGGCGGTGCCATTTTCTTGCCATGTGCCTCGACCCAGGCGTCGCCGTTGTCTGCCTTCGCAATCGTATAGGGCACCATCTTGATGTCGCGCTGGACGACGTCGTCTTCGAAACGACGACCGATCAGTCGCTTGATGGCAAACAGCGTGTTTGCCGGATTGGTGACCGCCTGGCGCTTGGCCGACTGGCCAACCAGCACCTGGTCGTCCTTGGTGAACGCTACAATCGACGGCGTCGTGCGATCGCCCTCACTATTTTCGATGACCTTGGGCGTATCGCCTTCCATCACTGCTACGCAGGAGTTAGTTGTACCCAGGTCGATACCAATAACCTTACCCATGATTTTTTGCTCCAAATTTCTGTTGGAAAACTCTAAAACTGGCTTTTAGGTGGGGCCGCGTCCGCCCCTTTCAAGCACCAAATGGGGTACCGGACACCCTATTTCGCGCTGACGCGGCGAAATAGGGTGTCCGGTACCGTATTTATTCCGACGCCACAATCACCATCGCGGGGCGCAAAAGCCGCCCATTGAGGGTGTAGCCCTTCTGTACAACGGTAGCGACGGAACCTGGCTCCACCTTGTCGGCGGGCTGCATGCTAATTGCCTCGTGGAGTTCAGGATCAAACGGTTCGCCCACCGGGTCGACCTCCTCAATCCCGAATCGCCCCAGCGTCGAAGTCAGTAGCTTCAGGGTTGCGTTGCTGCCCTCGAGCAGGCTTTCAACGCTGGCCCCTTCCACGGCGAGACCCATTTCGAGCGTGTCCTTGACCGCCAGCAATTCCTTGCCGAAGCGTTCGAGTGCAAACTTGTGAGCGTTCTCTACGTCACGCGATGCGCGTTTGCGGACGTTTTCAACCTCGGCCAGAGCGCGCACATAGCGCTCCCAGTTCTCGTCCGCCTTGGCCTGTGCCGCGGCCAGCTCGTCTTCAGGCTCGGCAGTTTCTTCAGCCGCGTCAGCGGAGAGTTCAACCTCTGGCGCCTCTTCTGGCGCGTCGTCGACAGCCTCGTCGGGACGTTCGGCGTTCATTCAGTGCTCCAAATCAGTACGTTAGCTGCGCAACGGGCAGCCATTACAAAAACGATCTGCGGAGTGTGGGGACCCGCGCAGAAATATCAAGCGATTCAGGGATTTTTTTCGGCCTAGCCCTGGTTGCTGTGACTCAAAGCAGACTCAAGCAGCCTTGCAGTCACGTCGACGATCGGAACAACCCGATCATAGGCCATCCGCGTCGGGCCAATGACCCCAAGCACGCCGATCGTATCGTCATCGACATGATAAGGCGCTGTAACGACGCTGCAGTCGTCGAAAATGCCATATCCGGACTCTTCGCCAATAAATATACGTACACCATCTGCGTTGATGCTCCGATCCAGCAGGTCGAGAATCAGGCGCTTGTGCGAGAAAGCCTCGAAGATGCGCCGCAAGGTATCGACGTCAGACAACTCGGCAAAGTCCATGAGGTTGGTCTCGCCGGCAAGCACGTACTCTTCGTCGGGGTGCTCTGCCTTGTCCATCGCCGCATGGGCGACGGCGATGATGTCATGCATCGCCTGGTTCATTGAGTCGCGAGTATTGTCGAGATCCTCGAGCAGCTTTTCCCGAACGGTGTGCAAATCCGTACCGGCATAGTGTTCGTTGATGTAATTCTGCGCGTGTTGCAGTTCCGAGGCCGTGTAATTGCGGTCGGTGTGCAGGATGCGATTCTGTACTTCGGTGTCGTTGATAACGAGGATGACCAGCACGCGATTCTCAGATAACGGCAGGAATTCGATCTGGCGCAATGCGATTTTCGGCGCGCGAGGCACTGTTACGACACCCGCCATGCTGGTGAATTCGGACAACATACTGGACACCGTAGTCACGAGCGCCCCAGGATTGTCGTACTCGCCCTTGAGTTTTTGGCGGATACGCTGAATATCACCGCTGCCCGGCTGCCGGTAGCGCACGAGCGTGTCGACGAACATCCGGTACCCCTGCGGCGTCGGTACCCGTCCCGCCGAGGTATGTGGCGCAGAAACCAGCCCCATTTCCTCGAGGTCCGACATAACGTTGCGAATAGTCGCCGGGCTGAGGTCGAGACCCGAGTCTTTCGATAACGTGCGGGAGCCAACGGGCTGGCCGTCGCGAATATAGCGCTGGATCAGCACGCGCAACAGGTGTTGCCCGCGATCATTAGGTATAGATTTGCTTACTTCTGCTGACATTCAGGAGAAACGCTAGCAATGGCTTGGCGGTCGGTCAAGGGTCTGTAACAATCAACGTATGGACACTGAATTCCAGAATATCGCTTTGGTGGGCCGGCAGACTGACATACGTGTCGCCGAGCCGATGCAAATGCTAGCTGCTCATCTGATTGAAGCCGGTATAAAAGTGTTCGCGGCCGACACGCTGGCACTCGATCTGCCCGTTGTGCGCATTGTCGAGGACGAACTCTGCAGTAACGCGGAACTGATTATTGCGATAGGTGGCGATGGCACCATGCTATATGCCAGCCGCCTGGCCCGAAATAACGGCACGCCGATTCTCGGCGTTAACCGCGGACGCCTTGGCTTTCTTGCCGACATCACGCCGGATGTAATGATCGACAGCGTTGATCAGGTCCTGGCGGGTAATTACCTGCGGGATACGCGCCTGTTGTTGAAGGCAACACTCACGAGCGCTGCCGGTGACAAGACGACCGAGTATGGATTGAACGACGTCGTCGTGCAGAGACGTGGCGGCGGTGGCATGGTCGATTTTTCGACCAGCGTCGGTGGAAAGTATGTAAACACGCATTCCGGTGACGGCCTTATTGTGGCAACTCCAACCGGTTCCACCGCGTATGCGCTCAGTTGCGGCGGCCCAATCATCGAGCCGCAGCTCGATGCAGTGGCTCTCGTCCCTGTCTGCCCGCACACATTGACCGACCGTCCAATCGTCATTCCCGCCAACCAGACCATCGATATTATCCTGCTTGAGCGCGATAAAACGCGCGCGGAAATCACCGTCGACGGCAGCCATCTCGGAACACTCAGGCCCGGTGAGTCACTCCAGATCGTAACGGCCGACAAGCGAATCACACTGCTGCATCCGCCCGGGCACGATTTTTACGGCATCCTGCGCTCCAAGCTGTTCTGGGGTCGCGACAGCCGTAAACGCGGCGATCAAGTGCCGGAGAACTGACCGTGTTGATGAACCTGCAAGTTCGCGATTTCGCCATCGTCGACCGAATCGATATCGAATTCGAGCCCGGAATGACCGTACTGACGGGTGAGACAGGTGCGGGCAAGTCGATTCTCGTCGACGCTCTAGGCTTGGTTCTCGGCGAACGCGGCAACGCGCAACTCGTGCGCGACGGCGCCAAACGCGCCGAATTTGCCGCAGAATTCGATGTATCGGCACTCCCGAATGTATCAAGCTGGCTGGAAGAACAGGCGCTCGACCTGGATGATGATTGTCTCTTGCGTCGCGTCATCAATGTCGACGGCCGCTCGCGCGCCTTTATAAACGGCAACTCGGTACCCCTGTCGCAATTGAAAGCACTTGGCGAATTGTTGCTCGACATCCACGGGCAGCATTTTCATCAATCGCTGGCACGGCGCAGCATTCAGCGTGATTTGCTGGATCATTTCGGTGGCCTCCTCGATGATCGCGCGATCGTCGCGACTCACTATATCGAGTGGAAAGCGCTTGCTGATCGCGTCGAGGAACTCACCGGCGCAGAAGCCGATAGCGCCGCGCGCCTTGACCTGTTGACGTTTCAGTTACAGGAACTCGACTCACTTGCCCTCGAGGACGGTGAATTTGATGCGCTGGGCAGTGAACGCCGAAAACTCCAGAACAGCGGCAAGCTGGCTGAAGGCGTTGGCCGGGCGCTGGACGGATTGTTCGATAATGACGCCGGCAACGCGAACAGCCTCATCGCCGACGCATTGAGGTCTGTCGAGCAGCTCGTCGAGTTCGACCAAAACCTCAGGCCGGTGCTGGAAATGCTCAACAGCGCGAGCATTCAGGTGACCGAAGCGGCGGATACCTTGCGGCGTTATAGCGAAGCCGTTGACATGGATCCGGCGAGACGCGACTGGGTGGAAGAGCGACTTGATTCAATTCAGACGATATCCAGAAAGCACCGTGTCACTGCGGACGAACTTCCCGAACTCGCCGACCGGATGCGTGCCGAACACGACGAGCTGAGCCACGCCGAAGAGCGTGGGCAAGAGCTGGAGGAGCGGGCCGTGGCCGCCAGGGCTGAGTACCGGAAACAAGCCAAATCGTTGTCAAAAGCGAGACAAAAGGCAGCAGACCGATTTGCCGCGGCCGTTACGGATGCAATGCATGGCCTTGGTATGCCCGGCGGCGTTTTTCAGGTTCAGTTGACCCCACTCGACGACGACGCAGCTAAATCCTGGGGCCTGGACCAGATTGACTTCCTGATCAGTGCCAACCCGGGGCAGGCGCCGCAATCACTCGCAAAGATTGCCTCCGGTGGCGAACTGTCACGTATGAGCCTTGCCATCCAGGTCATCGCGAGCGACGGCAGCGCGATTCCCACAATGGTGTTCGATGAGGTAGACAGCGGTGTTGGTGGCGGCGTTGCCGAGATGGTCGGTCGTCGCTTGCAGGAACTGGGAGCGAACAGGCAGGTCCTGTGCGTCACTCATCTGCCCCAGGTTGCCAGCCTGGCGGACCAGCATTTTCGGATCAGCAAAGTCACCGACGGGAAGTCTACGCGTACTCGAGTCAGCCCGCTGGCACAAGATGAGCGAACCGAGGAACTGGCACGGATGCTCGGTGGCGTCGAAATTACTCGCAAGACGCTGGAGCACGCAGCGGAGATGCTCGCCTGCGCCCGCAGAAAAAGTGCCTGATCAGTCTTCGTCCGAACTGAGGTCCTTGTTCTTGACGTAAAGAACGAGGCTGTGGTCCAGAAGCTCGTAGCCGAACTTCTCGGCAATTTCATGCTGCAAGCGCTCTATCTCTTCGCTGACAAATTCGATGACATCACCCGTATCGACGCAAACCATGTGATCATGGTGATCACCATCATCGAGTTCAAATATGGAGTGCCCGCCTTCGAAGTTATGGCGCGTGACCAGGCCGGCCCCTTCGAACTGCGTAAGAACTCGATAAACAGTAGCCAGCCCAATATCCTCTCCCGACCGCAAGAGGTTCTTGTAAATATCTTCCGCACTCATGTGACGGGCCTTGGCCGCCTCGAGAATTTCAAGGATTTTCAGGCGTGGCAGGGTAATCTTCAGCCCGGCCTTGCGAAGTTCTTTTCGTTGCTGCATGAACAAACTCTTTCAAGGTATGATGCGCGCCTATTATGACGCAGGTGGCAGCCGGACTCTATGACTAAGCACAAATGGACAGTTCTTTTCTTGATGATCGTCTCGCTCGCGATCAGCAGCGGCTGCGTCTATCGTGCCAGCATCGCGCAGGGAAATGTGATCAAGGAAGAGGATCTCGCCCAGGTTGAGGTCGGCATGACAAAGAACCAGGTCCGCTTCCTCCTGGGCACACCTATGATTGACGACCCGTTCAATAAAGAGCGATGGGACTATGTTTATTACCTCAAACTGGGGCGCGACAACGCCCAGTTCCGGCGCTGGGTGTCGGTGTTTTTCGAGGATGACCTGGTCAGCGAGATCCGCAGAGACCAGGAACTGGCGCCCGATATTTAGACTCCCGCCTTGAGTCGCCGCGCCTCTCGAGGTTCATTTTCAAGCGGCCTGTACAACTCCACCCTGTCGCCGTCCCGCACCACGTAGCTTCGCTCCACCCGTTTCCCCCATACTCCGGAAGGCAACTTTCCGAGATCTGTGCCTGGAAACTGCTGGGCAATGTTGCTCGCCTCGATAACTTCGGCAACCGTTGCGCCTTCCGGCAGCTCGACCGCCCGCAGGACCTGCTTCTCCGCAAGGGCGAAAACCACTTCAACCTGCATACATTTGCGCCGCACGCTGCGTGAATGAATCGACCAGGGAATTGCACGTATGCTCGAAAAAACGCCCGAAAATGATGTCGGTCGCGCGCTTTTCGAACTCGAATTCAAGCTCGAGCGTCACCTTGCTGCCGGCGTCGCCCAGTTGCTGAAATATCCAGCCACCCGACATGTGCCGGAACGGCCCGCCCACAAGTTCGATGCCAAGCGACTCATTTTCCAGCAACTGGTTTCGCGTGCGAAATCTCTTGCTGATGCGGCCTCGATGTAACTCGAGCGATGCCTCAATGAAACCCTCGCCACGAATATGAACCTCGGCATCGTTGCACCAGGGAAGAAAAGATGGATAGGACTCAACATCCTTGACGAGCGCATACATTTGCGCCGCCGAATACGGTACAAGTGCGCTTCGACTGACTTTGCGCACAACCGGCTACGCGACGACAACGCCCTTGATGGCAAAGAACAGCACCAAGAAGATGCCGATAGGCGCAATAAAGCGAACCGCGAAACGCCATGCCTTGTAGGCACCACCCGTTCCACCGAGCTCATCAGCCGTGGAATTTCGACACATGACCCAGCCCGCGAAGATCGCGATCAGCATACCGCCGAGCGGCAACATGATGTCGTTTGCGAGGAAACCCAGATTGTCAAATATCGTGCCTCGGAAGAACGTGAAGTCGCTCCAAAGATTAAATGAGAATACGCTGGCGAAGCCGAGCAGCCAGATCAGGCCCCCTACGGCAATAGCTGCTTGTGCACGAGTCTTGTTGAAGCTCTCGACGACCCAGGCGACCGCCGGCTCCATGAGGCCTATGGCGGACGTCCAGGCTGCGAACGCGAGCAGCACGAAGAACACGGTGGAAAAGAACGCGCCTCCCGGCATCTGCCCGAGCGCTAGCGGCAAGGTCTGGAACACAAGTCCCGGACCGGCGTCGGGCTGCAACCCGTTCGCGAAAACGAGTGGGAAGATCACGAGACCGGCAAGGATTGCTATCCCCGTATCCGCCGCTACTACCGTAGCCGAGGCGCCGGTGATAGAGGTTTCCTCCGGCAGGTACGCACCATACGCCATGATCGCGCCCATCCCGACACTTAACGAAAAGAATGCCTGCCCCATAGCCACAAGCACGACGCCCCACGTCAACTTGCTGAAGTCGGGCGTGAACAGGAATTCTACGCCGTGGGCGAAAGAGCCCGAGGTAACAGAATAGCCGAGCAACACGAGCATCATTAGCAACAGTGCGGGAACCATGAAGCGAACAGCCTGCTCGAGCCCGCGCTCGACGCCTCGGGCCACAACAAAGATCGTCAGCCCCATAAACAGCGTATGCACAAACGCGACGGTGCCAGTGTGCGCCTTGAATGCCTCGAGCACACCCACAACCTGAGGCGCAGTCGCATCGACAAACACACCTGTCGCACTCTTAACTACGTAGGCGAGGGTCCAGCCAGCAATCACGCTGTAGTACGAGAGAATAATGATGCCACCAACAACCCCCATCAGGCCGATCAGGCGCCAGTTCCTGGAACTCCCTTCTTCCTGGCCCAGGAGCTCCATAGTGGCAACCGGGTTGCGACGACCACGGCGGCCAATGAGGACCTCGGACATCATGACCGGCATACCGATCACGACAACGCACAGCAGGTAGACCAGAACGAATGCGCCGCCCCCGCTCTCGCCAGCAACGTACGGGAATCGCCAGATATTTCCGAGGCCGACAGCAGAACCCGTAACGGCGAGAACAAATGCCATCTTGGAAGACCAGTTGCCGTGAAGGGACTCGCGTTTGCCGTCGCCGGCCTGGTTACTCAGCATTGGGTTTCTCGTCTGGTAAAAAGATTCCGGCGATTCTTATACAAATCCCGGTGCCTGACAACGCTTTGCCCGTATAATCCGCTCCCAGGTCGATGGCGCCCCCCTAAATCCAATGAGCAAGAAGAAACTTAAAAAACCGGCTGGCAACATGATCGCCGTCAATCGGCGGGCGCGCCATGACTATTTCATCGAGGACCGATTTGAGGCGGGCCTCGCTCTAGAGGGATGGGAGGTGAAAAGCCTGCGAGCCGGCAATGCCCAGCTGACCGAAGCCTATGTAAACCTGAAAAAAGGAGAAGCATGGCTGGTGGGCGCCCATTTCTCGCCGCTCAAGACCGCGTCCACGCATATCAAGGCGGATCCGACACGGGCCCGCAAGCTACTCATGCATCGCCATGAACTGGACCGGCTGACAGGAGCCGTCGAACGCAAAGGCTACGCCCTCATACCCCTGGACCTGCATTGGCACAAGGGGCGCGCAAAACTCTCGATCGGACTCGGGAAAGGCAAGAAGCAGCACGACAAACGGTCGGACCGGAAAGACCGGGACTGGCAGCGCCAAAAAGAAAGAATCCTAAAACATTGATTTATAATTAATGACTTACGATTGTTAATTAAAGTTAATTATTCAGACTTTTCTGCAAAAACGAGCGCTTCTCGCATTGTTTTCCGCCCAAAAGCCCCTACACTACATGCCACACGGGGGTGACATGGCTTCGACGTGGGTCGCGAAACTCCGAGTGCATGCCGAGGGACAGAGTACCTCGTAAATCCAACTGTAAAACTTATAGTTGCCAACGAAGACAACTACGCACTAGCTGCCTAAAAACCAGCAAATGCCTTCTGCCCGGATCGTGCCTGTGCGTCCGGATCGCAGGAGTCACCGACACAGGACCGCGGCAAGAGCATGTTCTGGGCTCGAACCGTTAAATCCTTACAGGACTGGCTGTGAGTTTTCCCTGCCCGTCGGGTAGCCTGCAGTGAGATTAATGACGG
>CALDZH010000012.1 GCA_937944275.1 uncultured Woeseiaceae bacterium | reverse complement strand
TACGCATACGGATTTCCATGCATCCGAGCGATTAACCGCCATGAAGGGCAACATGCCGAAGTTCGCCTGGTACGACGCGGATGTGGTCATCCGGGATGGGCTCGCCGCGATTGAAAAGGGCAAGGATGTTTGTATTTCCGGGCGATTATATCGATTATTCGTGCCGGTATTTCGCATGCGCTGGACACAGGGACTGCTTAAGCTGCTCGGTGTGGGTATCTAAGAGCGCAAAGATTTGCAGGTCAGGCCGCTTTGGCAGCGCCGTACTGATACGTGACGCTGATTTCCGTGTCTTCTCGAATACTCGCCATGACGGGGCATATTTCGGCCGCGCGTTCCAGCTTCATGCGATCTGCTTCCGAGAAACTCTGCGGGATATAGAAAGCCAGCGAGATCGCATCAACGTGCGGAAACGTCTTTTCCATGCCCCGTATTCCCACATCGACGACGGTGCCCTTGATGTCCAGATCATCACGTTGCGCAATTGCGCCCATCGACAAAAGCATGCAACTGGCGACGCTGAGAGCGAGCAGACTTCCCGGCGAGAACTCCTCGCCTTTACCCGTGAAGGGACAGTCAATCGCGACCACGTTGTGGTGTGGCTCATTCACCGCCGTAGCGTGCTGGCCGCCATCGTAGGAAACCTTGAGTGAAAACACGCCGTTACTCCTCTTCCGAAGAGGGAATCGAATCCTCGTTGTAATTTTTGCACCCGCCCTCAAGTGAGCGCAATTCGGAGTAACCCGTAGCTGGACCTTTTCAGGTCTCTTCTGCCTTGCTCGCACATTCGATGCATAGCGTCACAGTCGGGTCGAACTCGAGACGTTTGGGGTTGATCAGCTCGTCACACTGGAGGCAGCAGCCGTACTCATCATCTTCAATACGTTTGAGTGCCGCATCGATTCGCCGCAACGTCTGCTCGCGGCGTTGCTCCGAGGCCAGCGCCATCGCCTGGGCCTGCATCGCATCCATGCGCGACAACCTGCCAACCTTGGTTTGATCCAGTTCGACGACTGCTGCTGACTCATCACCCATTGCAGCAAGTTCCTGCAATTCCGCACGCAGTTTGAACAGCTTGTCTCGTAACGCGTTCACTATGTTTTCCTGAGGAACCGAGGCCAGAGAATAATCACTGATCCTCCCAACCAATCCAGCCCGGCCCACGAACTACGCGTCCCGGCATGGCCCCCGTATGTTCTCCGTCGCGCAAAACCTGCTCGCCATTGACGAACACGTGCTGCATCCCGGTCGCATACTGAAGCGGATCCTCGAAAGTCGCATGATCAGCGATCGTCCGGGGATCGAATATGACCACATCCGCATGGTAGCCTTCGGTAAGTTGCCCGCGATCCCGAATACCTGTGTTCGCCGCCGGCAAAGACGTCATTTTTCGAATCGCCTCGTGCAGCGGTATCACGCCCTCGTCGCGAGAATACTTGCCGAGAACACGCGCAAAGGTCCCGTAGGCACGTGGATGTGAACTCGAGTTCAGGAAGACACCTTCGGGCGCCGATGCCTCCGCATCCGACCCAAAGCTCACCCACGGCTTGGCCACTTTCTTCGCTACATTTTCCTCGGACATCAGGAAGTACACGGTATCGACTCTGCTGCGATCCTCGACAACCAGCTCGATGGCCGTTTCTGCGGGTGTCAGGCCGCGCATGTCCGCAACTTCCTGCAGCGTCTTGCCGATGAGGTGGCGCAAATCAGGGTTGCGGAAACCGATGAACAACACACCATCCGGTCCCGCATGATGCATGAGGTTCTCCCAGTCGTCCTGATCAGTTCGCATCTCTGCAATGACCCGCGCCCGCATCTCCGGGTCCTCCAGGCGTTTAAACCAATCCTCGTTACCCCCTTCCTGAACCCAGAGTGGCATCGCCGCATCCAGCCCGGTCGCGCCGGCTGTGTAGGTATACATGTCAGCCGTGATGGCCAGGCCCTCAGCGCGAGCTGCTTCGATCATGCCGAAAACATTCTCTAACTTATTCCAGTTTGATTGGCCCGCTGCTTTCAGGTGGTAAATCTCTGCCGGTGCACCGGTCGAACGAGATATCTCGATTAGTTCCGCGACGGCTTCTTCAAGCCGATTGCCTTCATTGCGAATGTGAGAAATATACCGCCCGCCATATTCTGCCGCGGCACTGACCAACGCGATCATTTCATCCGTGTCTGCGAAAAACGCCGGAGCGTAAATCAGTGCTGAGCCAACACCGATCGCCCCTTCGCGCATCGCGACACGCACATGATCCTGCATGCGAGCGAGTTGCTCGTCGGTGGCCCTGGTGTCATCAAGCCCGACTTCCAGTATGCGCAGAGTTGTCGCTCCAACATAGGAAGCGACATTCGGCGATATCCCTTTGTTTTCGAGAAACTCGAGATACTCGCCCAACGTATTCCAGGTAATGTCGTACTTGATGTCGCCTTGACGTGCCGTGGCCACGGCCTTGAGCTGATCATTGAGTGGCCCCATCGACCAGCCTTCACCCATGACCTCGAG
>CALDZH010000011.1 GCA_937944275.1 uncultured Woeseiaceae bacterium | reverse complement strand
TCAAGAAGAATGGGGTGGACGATGGGACTCGAACCCACGACGACCGGGATCACAACCCGGGGCTCTACCAACTGAGCTACGCCCACCACGGTAAATCAAATTGTATCGCGGCTTGTGCCGCAGTTGCAGTACCTCAATGGTACTGGCGCGCCCGGCAGGACTCGAACCTGCAACCCTCGGCTTAGAAGGCCGATGCTCTATCCGGTTGAGCTACGGGCGCGTGTTTCAAGTCTAACCAAAAATCTGACTGGTCGGGGCAGAGGGATTCGAACCCCCGACCCTCTGCTCCCAAAGCAGATGCGCTACCAGACTGCGCCATGCCCCGATGCCAGATCATTCACCGCGTGCCACCCAGCCATAGCCAGACATCACGCGGGCTGCGATCATACGGGCGAGACGAATAGCAATCAAGCGTTTGGCTCGGTTATATTGCCCGTCTTGTCCCCGTCCCTGCTTCGGATAATTCGATGAAAAATGCCCTGATTTCACTGTTGCTTCTGGCCCTCACCGCGTGCATTACCGAGCAAGCCCCGCCGCCAGCCGACACGAGTATGGCAACGACCGGCACGGCGCCAGACGTCGCGTGGGTTGAAGTGACCACGTCGGCCGGGAACTTCACGCTGCAACTCAATGGCAGAGCGGCGCCGCTGACAGTTGCGCATTTCCTCAAGAACGTCGATTCCGGCTTTTATGTTGGCACGGTATTTCACCGCATAATTCCCGGGTTTATGATCCAGGGAGGCGGCTACGACGAGGACTTCAATCTGCGTGAGACCGCCCAGTCGGTCCCGAATGAGTCCGGCAACGGCCTCGCGAACCTCCGTTCGACGATCGCCATGGCGCGTGCGCAGGACCCGCATTCTGCCAACACCCAGTTCTACATCAATGTCGTCAACAACGTTGCCGAAGACCCGAACACGTCAAATCTCGATCCGGTCAAACACGCGACTCAGGGTCGCTGGGGATACACGGTCTTCGGCTACGTGATCGAAGGCATGGATGTCGTCGATCTGATCGCAGCCTACGAAACCGACCCGAATGGTCCGGGCGGCGCGCCTGCACCGATCATCCCCGTGATCATCGAAAACATGACACGGGTTCAGCCCGAGTAGCATGGCAACACTATTCATCTCCGACCTGCACCTCGAGGCAAAGCGGCCCGAGATCGGCGAACAGTTCCTGGCCTTTCTTGCGGGGCCGGCGCGCGACGCCGACGCCCTCTATATATTGGGCGATCTGTTCGAGGCATGGCTTGGCGACGATGACCCCAGCCCCTACTACGCCCAGATGAAGTCAGCAATTCGCGAACTGGCTGACAGCGGCGTGCCTGTTTTTTTCATGCATGGCAACCGCGACTTCATGATTGGCAATGCTTTCACTGCAGAGGCAGGCGTGACTTTACTCAGCGACCCTCACCGGCTGGAACTTCATGGCAGGAAAGTGCTGCTGAGCCACGGCGATGCCCTGTGTACCGACGATGTCGAGTATCAGCAAGTCCGGGTGATGACCCGGAACCCCGAATGGCAAGCGATGATGATGGCCAAGTCCATTGAGGAACGTATCGCCTTCGCGCTGCAGGCCCGCGAGAAAAGCACGGCGCGCCACGAGACGATGGACGAGGAAATCGCGGACGTGAACCAGGATGCCGTTGAACTGACTATTCAGGAACACAGCGTCGATGTTCTCTTGCACGGCCACACGCATCGGCCAGCTGTGCATTCGTTCCACGTGGGTGATCGCCCGGTGCACCGTATCGTGCTCGGTGACTGGTACGAGCAAGGCAGTATGGTCGAATGGGATGAGAACGGGCCGAGACTGCAAGAACTGCCGCGTTAACAATTAGGTACCGGACACCCTATTTCCGCACTCGGAAATAGGGTGTCCGGTACCTAATTAAGAGGCGAGGTTGGTGCGCCGGAGTGGAAGCGGAACTCGTCGTCGGGATCCGTGATTAGTGCCGCTTCGAGTGCCTTGAGTTCTGCGAGGCGTCGGTCGATGTCTGCTTCATCCACGTCACATTCTGATTTCGCAAAGGCGATGTAGTGTTCGAAGTGCCTGGCTTCGGATGCCAGCAGGCCACCGTAGAAGCGCCCCAACCTTTCAGGCAGCCGTGGCGCAATCTTCGCAAAACGCTCGCACGAGCGTGCTTCGATCAGGGCACCGATCAAGAGCAGGTCGAGTAATTTGTGCGGCTCTTCGCGGCGAACCGCTTCTCGCAAACCGCCCGCGTAACGCGACGCGCTCAGGCGTTCGAAAGGGATGCCCATGTCGTCCATGATCGAGCGCACCTGCTCGAAATGCCGCAGCTCTTCGCGCGCCAACCGTGACATTCGTTGCACGAGCGCCGCACGGTCCGGATAACGGTACAGAAAACCCAGCGCTGTCGAGGCGGCCTTGAGTTCGCAATTGGCATGGTCGATCAGCATTTCAGGCAAGCGCGTGCATGCCTCAACCAGCCAGACCTCGGGCGTCGGCGTTGGCAGGAATGCTGCTATGTTCTCGGGAACCTCGAGCGTCACAGCCATTCTTCGATCTCCTTGACCGACTGCAACCTTTTCTCGGGAATCTTTGCGAGCATCTTGTTCAGCAGTGCCTGGAAACGCGCCAGGTGCGCCGGCAATAAGGGAATCGGGGCATTTCCGTGCCGGTAAATGATGCCCATCGCGGTATCTGCCTTGAAGGGTTTCTGCCCGGTCAGCATCTCGTAGAAAATAACGCCGAGGCTGTAGATATCACTGCGCTCATCGACCCCGTTGCCGTGGCCCTGCTCGGGACTCATATAGTACGGCGTGCCGAAAATCTCGCCCTTGTCGGTAATCTCGCTCTCCAGTTTCGCGCTCTTCGCGAGCCCGAAGTCTATCAGCGCTATCGAGCCATCCTTGCGCAGCATGATGTTGGCGGGTTTCAGGTCGCGGTGAAGCACGTGCTTCTCATGCACGGCAGCCAGGGCGCCCGCAATTTGTCGCAGGTACTGAACAGACGCATGCTCCGCGATACCCTTGTCGATCCTGCTGCGCAGATCACCCCCGCTGAGATACTCCATCGCAATATGTGCGTGATCATCCGCCACGCCCAGGTCGTAGATTCCAACAATATTCGGATGGTCCATTGCGGCAATTGTTTCGTACTCGTGCAGGAAACGGTCAAATGCTCCGATGCTCGCTTCATGTCCGGGCATTTGCCGCAACACCTTGAGCACAACCTGCAGATGGGTCGACTCGCGTTCTGCAAGATACACTCCCGAGTGTTCGGTCGAGCTGAGCTTCTGGATGAACCGATAGCCCTTGATCGGAGGTTGTATGCCGGTGCGCATGTCATCTGCATATGGCGCGCTCGTCGATACGCTTTGTTGGCGTAAAATCAGTGCATCGCTCAGACCGACGATCAGTGAATCATGGTTGATCTGATCACGAATAAAATGCGCATCGGGCCCCAGCTTACGCGCCTCATCCTCGTCTTCCTCGGTACCGAAATAAATGACCGGCGGA
>CALDZH010000010.1 GCA_937944275.1 uncultured Woeseiaceae bacterium | reverse complement strand
CATGTGGAAAATTGTGCCATCGTCGATGACCTGACCCTGATCGTCACACCACACGGCATATGCAACGCGACCCGGTTTGACCTTTGCCATATCGCGAGTAACCAGACGGTTGAGGTAATCCAATGCGTCAGGGCCAACAATTCGGTATTTCGTCATTGGCGACAAGTCGAACACGGCCGTTCCGTTGCGGATCGCGAAATACTCCAGATCTTCGCAATAAAGCGCATCAGGACTCGAGTACCCCTTCCATTCGTGCCACTGGTTGACTATGTCGATCTCCGCAACACGCGGGTAGAAAGGTGTTTTCAATGGTCCCTGGGGGACAGGTTCTCGAACCGTCATGCTGCTTTCTCCCGACTCAGGATGGCCCGCGCCGCGTTACGGCCCGCCGTACCGCTGACGCCACCGCCGGGATGCGCCCCCGCACCACACAAATACACACCGTCAATCGGCAATTTGTATTGCGCCGCTCCGTTTACAGGCCGCACAAACAGGAACTGATCCAGCGACAGTTCGGCATGGTGCCAGTGACCGCCCGTCATGTGGAATTCGCGCTCGATATCGGCCGGCGTCAGCAATTCAGTTGCTGTGATGCGCTGTTCGATGTCCGGCACGTACTTCGCCAGGGTATCGATAATCACTTTCAGGAAATTGGCTTTTGCTTCGTCGTTCCAGCCGCCCTTCAGCGCGTACGGCGCGTATTGCACGACTGCCGACATGACGTGCTTGCCCGTCGGCGCGAGCGTCTCGTCACGGAAACTGGGAAACGTTATTTCGACGACCGGATTTGGCGAGCTCTCGCCATACTTCGCCGGATTGAATGCCCGCTCTACGTAGTGCTCATCCGGTGCGATCACGAGGCGCTCCGCATAATCCTTCTTGGACAATCCCTCGATTGCCGGCAGCCCGTCCAGCGCGAGGTGAAGCTTCGCAGCATTGCCTTTCGCTCGCAGGTGCGAAACGCGGCGAGCAAATCCTGTCTCGGCATGCTTCGCACCAATCAACTTCATCAACGTCGTCTTGGGGTCGGCATTCGATATGACCATCAGGCTATCGAATCGCTCGCCGGCTTCAGTCTCGACGCCGGTCGCACGACCATTCTCGATAATGATGCGTTTGACGGGCATGCCTGTACGTATCGTCGCACCTGCCGCTCGTGCCGCATGCGCCAACTCATTACTCACGCTGCCCATGCCACCGGCCGGAGATCCCGTCCGGCCATTGTCGCCAGCCATGCGGTGCAGGTAGGTCATCATCGTGTTCGGAGACCGCGGTCCGAGGTGCGTGCCCAATACCGCATCCAGGCTGATCGCGCCTTTCAGCAGCGGACTCTCGAAACGCTCTGTGACCTCATCATGAATATTCATGAAGATTAGCCGCAGAAATGCTTCCATCTCGGCCTTGCCCAGCATGCGGACATCGAGTCCCAGTTGACCGAGGGACATCAGGTCCTTGAAATCCTTGCTACCCAGGCGCGGGGGTGTCTTGTTGAAAAGCTTGCGCAGGAGATTAGAGAAACGTGTCATGCGCTTGCGGAAAATCCGATACTGCTCGGCGTCTTCATCAGAAACGCCTTCCACGCTGTCCGGTTTAAGGCGGATGTGATTGCCATCGTCGCCGAGCGCGATTGTCGTCATATCTTTCGATACGAGTCGCGCAGTTAGTTTCAGATCCTTCCGCACTTCTGGTTGCAGTTGATACAGGAGGTGCGCACAAGCTGACACCTGGTAACCGTCCGCAAACTCACGCGTAATGGCTGCACCTCCGACCTGCTGATTGGCTTCGAGCACGAGTACTTTCTTGCCCGCCTTGGCCAGCAACGCAGAACACACCAGGCCGTTGTGGCCGGCACCTACTACAATCGCATCGTATTTATCAGTCATCGCCGAAGTTCTCCGGTACGGTGTTCGGGCGTTTGAGATCCATCAGGATCTCCCGTGCCGCATTTGCTCCAGGCGCGCCCATGATTCCGCCACCCGGGTGATTGCTTGATCCACACATGTACAAGCCGCCGATCGGGCTTCGGTATTGTGCAAATCCGGGCACCGGCCGGTTAAACATCAACTGGTCCATGGTCAGTTCGCCGTGGAAAATATTGCCTTCGGTGATGCCGATTTCATTCTCGATATCCTGTGGCGTGCGTACTTCTGCGTGCAGCACCAGGTCCTCGAAGTCCGGGCTGTAATTCGAAATCTGGTCAAAAACAGACTTCTGGAATCCGTCCTTGTCTTCCTGCGTCCAGTCGCGCCCGTTGATCTGGCGTGGACAATACTGAACGAAGCAGCTCATGAAGTGTTTGCCCGGCGGCGCCATAGTCGGATCATTGGTCGTCGGTATCGTCATATCGATGTACGGATCTTTTGACCAGGTGCCGTCCTTCCAGTCGTCATACGCACGCTCCATGCGCTCCATCGAGTCCGTAAAGTGTATGTCCGCAAGATACAGTGGGCTGTCTTTCGGGAGCGCCGGAAATGTCGGTAACCCGTCAAGCGCAATATTGATCTTGCCCGACGAGCCGCGGATCTTGAAATTCTCAACACGTTGGTGAAATTTCTCCGGGAGATCGCTCTTGTCCATGCAGGTCAGGAAGGTCCGTTTTACATCCATGGCCGACACCACGACGTTCGCATGAACCTCGTCGCCGTTGTCCAGGGCAACGCCGACAGCCTTGCCGTTCTTGACGATAAATTTATCAACACCGGCCTCGGTTCGCAGTTCGCCGCCCTCTGCCTGGAAAGCACCGGCGATCGCCTTGGCGACCGCTCCGGTTCCGCCTCGCGCAAAACCCCAGGAACCTACGTTGCCGTCGACATCACCCATGTAGTGATGCAGCAATACGTATGCCGTGCCGGGCGAATGAATGCCCAGCGCGGTGCCGATAATGCCGCTTGCGGATAGTGCGGTCTTGATGACATCAGTTTCGAAATATTCGTCAAGATACTCGGCAACGCTCATCGTCCAGAATCGAATAGTCTCGCCAATACGATCCTCACCCATCTCATTGAGCTTGCCTCCAATACGCACGAGCTCCATCAGGTCTCGTGGCTTGAAGGAGGTTGGATCAGGTGGAGTTCGCAACAAGAAGTCACGGATCAACCGACACTGCCGCATCGTATCGGCCGTATAGTTTTTGTGCGCGTCTGCATCCTTGCGGGAGAAGCGCGCATCTTCCCGATACGCAGCTTCGGGGTCGTGGTAGGAACCGTAGTAATCACCATTTTCCATGAAAGTCACGGAACCACCGTAGGGCGTAACCTGCAGGCCATGCTTATGCAGTTCAAGCGATCGGTAGATTTCCGGTCGCAGGAGACTGCATACATAGGAGCAGTTTGAATACAACCAGTCCTTGTAGAGGTTTCGGCTGACGGTAGCTCCGCCGATGTAGTCGTTCTTCTCTACGCAAACAACATCGAGACCTGCTTTCGCAAGAAACGCCGCTGCTGTCAGGCCGTTATGACCCGCGCCGACGACAATCGCATCATATGATTTCATAGGCTGGTGCCCGTTCGTTTTGCTTCTAATTTTGGCAGCGTAATGTCCACCGCACGCTCAAATTTGTCCAGAGTTTCAGCCAGGCATTCCACATTGTGAGACTCGCACAGGAACATGGGCTCACGAGAATCCGGTTCGACCAGGATTCCCTGATCATGAAGCGCCGGGGCAAGGGTATCGTAGAACTCGTAGTCCGAGTGTACCCATTCTCGATAGTTTGCCGGTGGCTTATCCGCGAAGAACAGGCCCATCAGTGCCGGTACGCCTGTAAAGCTGTGCGGAATATCGCGCGCGTCCAGGATTCCGCTGATGCCCGCCTGGAGCTTGCGGCCGTAACGCTCGATATCGGCCAGTGCCGTCGTCTCATCGAGGATCTCGAGTGTTTTCGCTGCAGCTGCCAGCGATACGCTGTGGGCGGTAAACGTACCGCCGTGGACAACACCGTCACCAATGTGGCGCATCACGTCCTCACGCCCGGCAACGACGGATAGCGGATAGCCATTGCCGACGGCTTTGGCGAATGTGCAAAGATCCGCCTTGATTCCATAGAGTTCCTGTACCCCGCCTTTCGCCACGCGAAACCCGGTCTTTACCTCATCGATGATGAGCAACACGTTGTAACGATCACAGATCTCGCGCACGTCTTTCATGTACTGCGCGTCAGCAGTAATAGCGCAGCAGTTGCCCATAATAGGCTCCATCAGGAATGCGCCGATATCGTTGTGTTTCTTCTTCAGGAGGTCTTCGAGTGCATTGGCGTCGTTCATGGGCACAAGATGAAAGAGCTGCTTCGTTACGGCCGGAACGCCGTCACCCACGGGTTCTATGGCAGGCTCGGGCCGCCCGGGGCGCCAGTCATCGAATTCCTTCGCCCACATGACCAGGTTGGACAGGCCATGGTAGCCACCCTCCATGACGACATGTCCATCCTTGCCGGTAAATGCCCGTGCCACACGCATTGCGGCCATCACGGCTTCGGTACCCGAATTCGAGAAGCGGATAAGCTCTGCCGCCGGCACCATCTTGCTGATACGGCTTGCGACTTCGTATTCGCGCTCCGTTGACAGCGCGAACACACCGCCCACTTTCATGCCTTCGCGCGCAGCCTCATCAACGCGATCGTCTGCGTATCCCAGAATGATCGGGCCATAACCAAGGCGGTAATCGATGTACTCGTTGCCATCGATATCCCACATGCGTCCGCCTTTGCCGTGATCAACGTAGATCGTCTGTTCGTCACCCCAGTAGCGAAAATTCGAGGCCACGCCGAGCGGCAGTTTCCTGACTGCTTTTTTAAAGTGCTCGTTAGAGCGGGAGAGTTTGCGCATATAGACCAGAAAATGAATGAGTATTCATTCATAGTATGGCAGAATAATCGAATGGCAGCCACACCGAAGACTGCGCGCCGCACGGCCAGTCGCGAGCAACGCCGGGATCAACTGGTCAAGGCAACGATAAAGTGCATCGCCCGCAAAGGTATGGGCAGCACATCGATCGGCGACGTTGCGAAAGAAGCCGGCTTGTCGCAGGGCATCGTCAACCTGCATTTCAAGAGCAAGGACAACCTGCTCAATGAGACCCTGCGACACATCGCCGATGAGTACAAAGACACCTTCAATACGACACTCGAGAATTCCGGCCCTGGCGCGGCGGAAAAGCTGTTAGCGCTCGTGGAGCTCGATCTGCGCCCCTCCATCATCGATAAACAGAAGATCGGCGTCTGGTTCGCGTTCTGGGGGGAGGTAAAATCGCGACCCACCTATCGGAAGATATGTGACGAACGTGACCAGTATTACGATGACATTATCGAAGGGCTGTGCGAAACAATAATCTACGAGGGAAAATACAAAGGGTTCTCTGCCGCAACCGTTGCCATTTCACTAAACTCGATAACCAATGGCATGTGGCTGTCCTCCCTGATCAGCCCGAAGTCATTTGATCGCAACAAAGCACTGACGGCCCTGCACGACCTCCTCCGCAGCTTCTTCCCGAAACATTTTTGAGACGCCTGACTAAGGACGCTGCAGTTCCTGCAAGATCCAATCAATATAGATGTTCTCTTCCTTTTCCATACCCGAGAATGGCCCGGGTTGGTAGTACTTCGAGTGCACACCTTTCGAATTATTGACGATGATTTCCTTGTCGGAAATCGTCGTAATATCCCACAGCCAGGTCAGCTTATCGACATCGTAGTCTCTGCCCTCTTTCGCATCGCCGCGAACCATCCAGTAGATTTCACACTTCGAACTCTCATGGCCGGTTGGTGTGAAGACATAGGCGACGACGTGGTCACTGTATGCAAGCATGAAAGAGAACGGGCCGAAGTTGAAGTCTGATGCCCCGCCGTCATAGTCCTTGAGGTTGCCCAGCAGAGGAGCGACCGGGCTGCCATCCTTGCTGCCCGTCTTGTACTTTCCAAACAATGCGGTACGACTGTAGCCGTAGCCCATTTCACCTGGTCGCGCCGCCGTATCAATACGATCGACATATATCTGTTTCAGGCCGCAGGCCACCATCTTTTCAAGCATGTGTTTTTGAACACGATCCTGCTTGTCGTTGTCCAGCATCAGTGTATGCATGCGGGCGTATTCGGGATGCGCAGTAGCGCAGTGGTAGCACTCCTGGTAGTTCTCGATCGAGAGTTTCCAGTTTGCGGGAATGTCGTAGGTCTTCTGCGCTGCTACCTTGAGGTTCGGAAAATCGAACATCGCCATAGCTTCGGCGAGATCCTCGCGACATCCGTCGAGGGACAAGGGGTCATCTGTAAAACAAACAAAAATGAGCCCGTGAACAAGACCGACGGACACAGTTTTCAGCGAATGTGCCGCCATATCGAAATCTTCCGGCATATCGCGTGCCGCGAACAACTTGCCGTCGATGTCATACATCCAGCCGTGGTAGGGGCAGGCAAACTTGTCCACATGTCCCTTCTCCTCGAGGCAAACAAGCGAACCCCTGTGGCGACACACATTGGCAAAACCCTTGAGTTCGCCATCCTTGCCGCGCACGATAATCGCCGACTCACCTGCAACATTGAGGACTCGAAAATCCCCGGGCGCGGGCAGCTGCGATTCGTGTCCCGCGAATATCCAGTTTCGATAGATAACGCGCTCAAGTTCGAGTTCGAAGATATCCGGATCGGTATAGAAGCGTTGCTGCAACGAATAACCGGCCTTTTGGTCCGCGATCAACTCGGCAATAGAACGGGGGTCTTCCTTCAGGACTGCGCTCATGCTTTTCACACTATGAAACAATAACTAACAGGTGTTGGTACGATAGCACAGCAAATTTCTGCCGCGATACAAAGAGGATGCGCGCATGCGAATAAGAACGTTCCTGCTGATCTTGTCGTGGGTGTTGCCGTTGTCCGCGTGCACCGTCGAATCACCAGAGCCTGTTTCGAGTACGCTGATTTCAAATGCCGTTATTTTCGACGGTTCAGGTGATGACCCGTACAAAGGATCGGTGCGGTTTGACGCAACAACACAACGCATTATCGTGGTGGGAGACCTGGAGATAATTCCAGGGGAAATCGTCATTGATGCTAAAGGCCTTGCGCTGGCCCCGGGCTTCATCGACTCGCACAGCCATCACGACGATGATCTCGAGGAGTACCCTCATATGCCAGGGGTACTGAGCCAGGGGATTACAACGATCGTTCGCGGTGTAGATGGCTCCGGCGGCAACTACGCGACGGTAGCCGAGTTTCAGGCCGCATTTGCAGCCCGGCCCGCGGCAGTGAATGTGGCGTCATTCTCGGCCCATAATTCGATCCGTCAGCACGTTATGGGCGACGATAATCGGCGACACGCAAGCGACGTCGAGATCGAGGCAATGGCCGTGCTTGTGGAAGCCGACATGCAGGCGGGCGCTTTGGGACTCTCCACGGGACTCGAATACGAGCCGGGAATTTTTTCGGCGACTGAGGAAGTCATCGCGCTGGCCCGGGTTGCCGCCAGTCATGGTGGCCACTATTCCAGCCACCTCCGCGATGAGGACGATCGCTTTGTCGACGCTATCGAGGAAATCCTTCGCATCGGCCGCGAAGCGGAAATTCCCGTGCAGGTTTCCCACATCAAGCTGGCTGACCGGCTCGCCTGGGGCTCGACGGCGGCCATCATCGAGACGCTCGACGCCGCGCGAGCCGAGGGCGTGGAAATAAGCGCCGACATTTACCCCTATGAGCGCTGGGCCAGCAATCTCGCCGTGCTATTCCCGGAACGGGATTACTCGAGCGTCGAAACTGCAGAATACACGTTCGAACGCACAGCGGCCGCCGAGGACATCCTGCTGATCAGTTACCCGGTCAATCCCGCATTTGAGGGTATGACGGTTGCCGAGATTGCCGGCATTACCGAACGCGACGAAGTGACAACCTTGCTCGAATTGTCGCAAGCGGCGGAAGACCATCGTCGTGAGACCGGCGAAGATACCGGGATCATTGCGAAGAGTATGAACAACGATGATATCGCTGCGTTCATGCGGTGGCCGTTCACAAACATCTGTTCGGACGGCTGGCATGGCGGACATCCTCGCGGCTACGGTTCCTTCCCTCGTGTACTGGGACTCTTCGTTCGGGAACTCGGCGTATTTACGACGGCCGAAGCGATCTTCAAGATGACGGCACGCGCCGCGGATAACATAGGCGTCCGTGACCGAGGCCGGATCGAAGCTGGTCATTATGCTGACCTGGTCCTTTTCAACCCGGAAACGATCATCGATCACGCCACCATCAAAGAACCGATGGCAATGTCATCGGGTATCGAACGGGTCTGGGTCAATGGTGCGTTGGCATTTGACGATGGCGCACCAACCGGTGTTTTTGCCGGGCAGACTGTCAGTCGCACAGATTGAACTCTCGATACGACAGCGTCGAGGCACTGCTGCAATCGCGGCAACCAGAGAGAGCTGTGCATTGCATTTTGGACAAGCCTGGAGAGGAAACAAAAGCCAAGCCCGAAGAACTCAAGTTTCTTGTTTCCAGCATCGGGCCGACCGGCCTGCTCGCGCTCAAACCCTTCCTGCGAATGAGCCGCAAGGATTTCTGGCAGCTCTACATGCTATCGAATTAGTGCCAACCCCTCTGAGGTCAATCAGAACGCAAACCTGCGCACAACCATTCGTGTATTCTCCATTCTAATGCTCCTGACCCTCAGCATCGTAGCCCTGTTATTTGGCCCGGTTATCTACACAATCGGGAGGCGTAATGCGATTGCGCGTCAGGTTCTTGACGGCTTCATCTTCATTACGATCGCCGGAATCGTCACCGTCAATATCATCCCCGCAGCGCTTGCCGGTGGCGGTAATCTGGCGCTTGTATTCCTCGTACTCGGAATAGCGTTTCCAGTGATTCTGGAACGCAGCTTTCACGGCGCGTTTCATAGAGCTCACGCACTTGTACTCGCGCTGGCCGCAATCGGCCTGGTCATACATTCGATACTGGATGGCATTGCACTATTACCGTCACAAACCAGCGACCTTGCGTACGCCGTCATACTGCATCGTCTCCCGGTCGGGATGGCCATCTGGTGGTCGGTACGGCCCAATCTTGGATTGCCGGCCGCGCTGGCAGCATTTGTCATGATCATTGGGGCGACAGGTCTTACTATCCTGCTTGGCACACCGGTTATCGAACTTGCCGAGGCCCGCAGCATCGCCTTCGTTCAGGCGTTCATATCCGGGTCGCTGATTCACATCGTGGCTTTCGGTATCAGCCACGACCATGACAAACATGTTGAGCCAGTCGCGAAGTTCCAGGACTGGGCCTATCGGGTAGGCATTCTACTCGGGCTTTTTATCGTATTTACGACGCCGCACTTGCACAGCTAATCAGCTTTTCGGCTCGCCCTTCCCCAGGAACTGGCTGCGGTAGAAGATGAGCGGATCCA
>CALDZH010000009.1 GCA_937944275.1 uncultured Woeseiaceae bacterium | reverse complement strand
GGAGGTTACGGGATGCTGGGGTTTGGCCACTCGCCGCCGGCAGTGCTGGATGCTATGAACAAGCCGCACGCAATGGCCAACGTCATGACGCCGAGCATCAGTCAATTTGATTTCGTCGAGCGGCTGCATAAGGAAATCGGTCATACCCGGCCTGGCGGCTTTCCTTTCGCCACGTTCATCTGCATGAACAGTGGTTCCGAGGCGATGACAGTCGCTTCCCGAATTGCCGACATCAACACCCGAAAGATGACGGATCCGGGTGGTCGTTACGAAGGACGCAAGGTATGCGGCCTGACACTTACCGGCAGCTTTCACGGTCGTACGGATCGACCTGCACGGCTCTCGGATTCGACGCGTGCCAACTACGAAAAACATCTCGCGACATTTCGCGAAAGCGGTTACCTGCTAACAGTTCCGCCGAATGATATCGAGTCGCTGGAAGCGGCATTTGCCAAGGCCGATGCCGATGGCATTTTTATCGAGGCGTTCTTCATGGAGCCGGTTATGGGCGAGGGCAACCCCGGTCTCGCAATTGAACCGGCGTTCTACCAGCGGGCGCGCGAACTGACGCGCGAACATGGCACGATGTTTGTCGTTGACTCCATCCAGGCAGGGCTGCGCTGTCAAGGCATGTTGTCCATCACCGACTATCCTGACTTCCGCGATCTCGATGCGCCGGACATGGAGAGTTACTCAAAAGCGCTCAATGCCGGGCAGTATCCTCTTTCTGTACTGGCACTCTCTGGTTCCTGCGCGAGCTCATACCGACGGGGCCTATATGGCAATACGATGACCGCGAATCCGCGCGCAATGGATATCGGGGTTGCGGTACTTGATTCATTGAGCGACGAGTTACGGGAAAATATTCGTGCCCGTGGCCGCGATCTGCTTACAAAACTCGGCGCACTCGCGGGTGACACGGATGGCGCGGTTATCGGTGCGCAGGGGACCGGCTTGTTATTGAGCTGCGAACTGGATGAGCGCTACAAGATTTACGGTTCCGACAGCACCGAGGATTACCTGCGACGCATCGGACTGGCCGTCATTCATGGCGGCAAGCATTCGCTGCGATATACGCCGGTCTTCAATATCAGTGCCAAGGAAGTCGATTTGATCGTCAACCTGACACGGCAGGCGCTTATCGAAGGCCCAACGCACTAAAGCCTGTTTTGCGCGAGCGGCACCCAAAATTGCGGGTGCCGTTTCACTATGTGGCCCGAATACCTCTGAATCTCTACCGATTGGAGTAAGTAGAACCCCCATTGTGGGGCCGCCTGAGCATGGATTAACGTCGATAGATTAGGAGGACGCCATGCCAATCGGAACGCCGTTTCACCCTCGGACGTCAGAGCTCTGCACAAGCCTCTTCTATAAGGATTGGGCCGGCTATTACACGGTTTGTTCTTACGACACCACTCACGATCGAGAATACTACGCCCTGCGAAATGCGGCTGGCCTGATCGACGTAAGTCCGCTCTTCAAATATGACGTATGCGGCAAAGACGCGACGGAATTTCTATCGCGCGTCATGGTCAAGGATGTCAGCAAACTTAAAGTCGGTCAGTGCGCGTATCTTTGTTGGTGCGATGACTATGGAAAGGTGCTCGATGACGGCACCGTATTCCGACTGGATGACACGCACTACCGTGTCGCCGCTGCGGAACCCACATATTCCTGGCTCATGCGTCAAACTCGGCGGTTCGATGTCTCAATCGAAGACAGCACGACCCGCTACGGAACGCTCTCCCTGCAAGGTCCGACTTCGCGAGACATTCTGAAGAATGTCAGTGATGCGGATCTGGATAGCCTTCGATACTTCGCTTTAACGAAAGCGAAGCTCGACGATGTCGATGTAGTTATTTCCCGGACAGGTTATACCGGCGATCTTGGCTACGAGGTCTGGGTCGAAAGCGGCCATGCCCTCAAAGTCTACGATGCCATCATGGCCGCCGGCCGCGACTTCAGGATTCAGCCAGTCGGACTGGATGCGATGGACATCACGCGCATCGAAGCGGGCTACATCATGAACGGCGTTGACTACTTCAGCGCCAACACCTGCCTCATTGAATCCCGCAAATCTACGCCCTACGAGATTGGTCTCGGCTGGGCTGTTGATCTCGACCGCGCCCCGTTTATCGGGCAAGAGGCGCTCAAGGTCGAGAAAGCAAGAGGGTCGGAATGGGCGAGTGTCGGGCTTGTTTATGACTGGCCGGCTTTCGAGCGCTTGTTCGATGAATTCGGATTGCCGCCCGAGTTACCCGGCGGCGCCTGGCGCAGCGCGATCCCGCTGTACAGTGAGAGGGGCAAACAAGTTGGGCAGGCAACCTCCGGCGCATGGTCAGCGATTCTGAAAGACAATCTGGCACTGGCGACGGTCAAGTCGGCCTATGCGGAGCCGGGTACCGTCCTGCAGATCGAGGTCACCGTCGAGTATGAACGTCGACGTGTGCCAGCCGTAGTTACAAAGACTCCGTTCTTCGACCCCCCAAGAAAGAAAGCGTGAGGACTGCGATGAAATTCAAAACAAAGGCAGAACATTCGCGCTACGACGCTATTGTTGTTGGCGGCGGACATAATGGACTCACATGTGCAGCTTATCTCGCGAAAGCCGGCAAGAGCGTCCTCGTACTCGAGAAACGACCAGTCGTTGGCGGCTCTGCCGTCAGTGAAGAGGTTTTCCCGGGCTTTACCTTTACTGTGTGCTCCTATGTCGTGAGCCTGTTTCGCCCGCATATCGTGCGGGATCTGGAATTGCCGCGGCACGGCCTCGAGATTATTCCGCTCGAAGCATCGTTTTCGCCGCTACCTGACGGTGACTCGCTGTGTCGCTGGGCGGACCCTCACCAGACACGCCGTGAGATCGCGCGCTTTTCAGCAAAAGATGCTGAGGTGTATCCCGAATTTTCACTGGCGATGTCGCAGCTTGCGCGCTTCACCAAGTCCATAATTGATAACCCGGCACCGAATCCTGCATCGCTTAACCCGGGCGAACTCGTGCAGGCACTTCGCGCCAGCCAGGGCATCAGGGAGGCGAACGCG
>CALDZH010000008.1 GCA_937944275.1 uncultured Woeseiaceae bacterium | reverse complement strand
CAAGCCGCGGCGAAATTGACGACATCGCGCGAGAGTACTGGGACATGGGCGTCAGGCACCTGGTCGCGCTGCGCGGCGATGCGCCTCATGATGTCGACAGATATGAGCCGCATCCCGATGGCTACGCGTACGCGTCCGACCTTGTCGAGGGCCTGAAAAATGTCGCGGATTTTGAAATCTCTGTCGCTGCTTATCCGGAGGTACATCCCGAGGCGCCGAGTGCGGACTTCGATCTCGATAACCTGAAACGCAAGCTCGATGCCGGCGCCACACGCGCCATTACGCAGTTCTTTTTCGAAACAGACATCTTCCTGAATTTTCGCGATCGGTGCGCCGCTGCAGGTATCGAGTCACCAATCGTGCCTGGAATACTGCCCATTACGCGCTTCCCGCAGCTCGAAAAGTTCGCCGCGTCTTGCGGCGCATCGGTGCCCGACTGGTTGCGCGAGTGGTTTGCGGGACTCGAAGAAGACACACAAACACGCCAGATGATTGCTGCCAGCGTCGCCATTAGCCAGGTGCGCCGACTTCAAGCCGAAGGTATAGACGAATTTCATATTTATACGCTGAACCGCTCGGAACTCGCATTCGCCATCTGCCATGCGCTTGGTGTCCGTCCGGGCCACGTTACAGCTTGAGTTGGAACTATGAACAGACAAAAACGCATTGAGACGTTATTGAAATCTCTTGACGAACGCATCCTGCTGCTGGACGGCGCGATGGGTACGATGATTCAGGGTTTCGGCCTGAGCGAAGACGATTATCGCGGTGAGCGCTTCGCAGACTGGGATCGTGACGTCAAAGGCAACAACGATCTCCTGTCTATAACGCGCCCCGATGTCATCCGCGATATTCACAACGCGTTTCTCGATGCCGGTGCCGATATCATCGAGACGAATACGTTCAACTCGAACGCACCGTCGATGGCGGACTACGGCATGGAGTCGATCGTTACCGAATTGAATTCCACGTCCGCGCGACTTGCACGTGAGTGCGCCGACGCTGTTGCTGCCAAAACCGGCCAGCCGCGCTATGTGGCCGGCGCCCTGGGCCCAACTAATCGCACGGCATCGATTTCTCCGGACGTCAATGATCCCGGTTTCCGCAACATCACGTTCGATCAGCTTGCAGATACCTACAAAGTATGTGCCACCGCTCTGATTGATGGCGGCGTCGACTTTCTTCTGGTTGAGACAATATTCGACACGCTCAACGCAAAGGCGGCAATCGTCGGGATCAAGCGCGCGTTCCGCAACGGCGGCATCGAGGTTCCTGTCATGATATCGGGAACCATCACCGATGCCTCCGGGCGAACGCTGTCGGGCCAAACTACTGAAGCTTTCTGGAATTCAGTACGCCACATCAAACCTTTCATGATCGGCCTCAATTGTGCGCTGGGGGCAGGGGAATTGCGGCCTTACATTGCAGAACTCGCCCGCATCGCGGATACGCGTGTCAGTGCATATCCCAATGCCGGCCTGCCAAATGAATTCGGCGAGTACGATGAAACGCCTGAAGAAATGGCCGAGGTTGTTGGCGAATTCGCACGCAGCGGTCTGGTCAATATGGTTGGCGGTTGTTGCGGTACGCGTCCCGACCACATCCGCGCATTGGGCAACGCCGTAAAAGGCGTGGCGCCGCGAGTATTACCAGGTCTGCCAATTCGTTGCAGATTGTCAGGACTGGAACCGTTCAACATCGGGCCGGACGACCTGTTTGCGAACGTGGGCGAACGCTGCAATGTGACAGGCTCCGCGATATTCCGTCGCCTGATCGAGGCCGATGACTATGCGGCCGCTGTCGCTGTTGCTCGCCAGCAGGTCGATAACGGCGCGCAGATCATCGACGTGAATATGGATGAGGGCATGCTCGACTCGGAGAAGGCGATGGTTAGGTTCCTCAACCTTATCGCCGCCGAACCGGATGTCGCGCGCCTGCCAATCATGATTGACTCGTCGAAATGGTCCGTCATCGAAGCGGGTCTCAAGTGCGTGCAGGGTAAATCGATCGTCAACTCGATCAGCCTCAAGGAAGGTGAGGAAGCCTTCATCCAGCAGGCAGAGTTGTGCCGAGACTACGGTGCAGCCGTGATTATCATGGCATTCGATGAAAACGGTCAGGCCGATACAGCCGAGCGCAAGGTGGCAATCTGCAAACGTTCGTACGAAGTACTTACAGAGAAAGTCGGATTCGATCCGGCGGACATCATATTTGACCCGAATATTTTCGCGGTAGCGACAGGCATTGATGAGCACGCCAGCTATGGCCTGGATTTCATCGAGGCAACGCGCCATATCAAGGAGCTGCTGCCGCATGCACTCGTCAGCGGTGGTGTCAGCAACGTATCGTTCTCGTTCCGCGGCAATAACGTCGTACGCGAGGCAATACATTCGGTGTTTTTGTACCACGCCATTCGTGCAGGCATGGACATGGGTATCGTCAACGCGGGCCAGCTTGCGATCTACGAGGATCTCCCGCAAGACCTGCGCGATGCCGTCGAAGATGTGGTGCTCAATCGCAAACCGGATGCGACGGACCGGCTCCTCGAAGTTGCCGAGCGTTACAAAGATCAGAAGAGCGGAGCCGCCGCTAGAAGCGCGGATTTGTCGTGGCGTGAGTTCGACGTTGACAAGCGCCTCGAGTACGCGCTGGTTAACGGTGTCGATGAGTTTGTCATAGACGATACTGAACAGGCTCGCCAGGCAACGAGTCGGCCGCTCGACGTGATCGAGGGGCCTCTCATGGCAGGCATGAACGTTGTTGGCGATCTTTTTGGCGAGGGAAAAATGTTCCTGCCGCAGGTCGTCAAGTCCGCACGCGTCATGAAAAAGGCGGTCGGTCACCTGGTTCCATTTATCGAAGAAGAAAAAGACGGCGTGATGAGTTCTAACGGCAAAATAGTGCTCGCTACTGTGAAAGGTGACGTGCACGACATTGGCAAGAATATTGTTGGCGTCGTACTGCAATGCAACAACTTCGAGGTTGTTGACCTGGGCGTCATGGTTTCCTGCGAGAAGATTCTGGAGGCCGCAAAGAGAGAGAATGCCAATATTGTCGGCTTGTCCGGCCTGATTACGCCTTCGCTGGATGAGATGGTGCACGTCGCGGGCGAGATGCAGCGGCTCGGCATGGAGTTGCCGCTGCTGATCGGCGGTGCGACAACATCGCCGGCTCATACCGCCGTGAAGATTGAACCCCGGTATGAGGGGCCGGTCATTTACGTCAAGGATGCGTCGCGTTCCGTCGGTGTTGCCCAGGCTCTCGTCGAACCCGGTACGCGTGACAAGATCATCGAGAAGACGCGCCGCGACAACGCGCGTCGTCGCGATCAGCATGCGAACAAGAAACGGCTGGCACCGCAGCTGTCTTTGGATCAGGCGCGGGCACGCAAACACGCCATTTCGTGGGCTGGATACATTCCACCGGCACCAACGTTTATCGGTAATCGTGTGTTCGACTCCATCGACCTCGCCGTGCTGCGTGATCACATCGACTGGATGCCGTTCTTCAATGCCTGGGAATTTCACGGCAAGTTTCCGCAGATACTCGAAGACGAGACTGTCGGTGAAGCCGCGTCATCATTGTTCGGCGACGCGATGGCGATGCTTGAAAAGATTATTGACGAGCAGTGGCTTCAGGCACGGGCTGTCGTCGGATTCTATCCGGCGAATTCGCACAATCATGACGACGTGCTGATTTATTCTGACGAGCAACGCGCAAACATTGCTCACAAACTCGTCCACCTGCGTCAGCAACGCGCCAAGGCGGAAGGACATGCACAATCGTGCCTGGCGGATTACGTCGCGCCAGCGGAGAGCGGCCTTGCCGATTACATCGGTGCGTTTGCGGTCACGGCAGGTATCGGTATCGATGAACACGTGGAGCGCTTCGAGAGAGATCATGATGATTACAGTGCCATTTTGCTCAAAGCCCTGGCGGACAGGCTGGCGGAGGCCCTGGCGGAGTACATGCATAAGCGCACGCGGCAGGAGCTTTGGGCCTATGCGGCCGACGAGCAGCTGACGAATAATCAACTTATCTCAGAGCAATATCGGGGTATTCGCCCGGCGCCCGGTTATCCCGCTTGTCCGGACCACACCGAAAAAGGAACACTGTGGAAACTGCTGGACGTTGAGGCGAGCATCGGTTTGCAACTCACCGACTCGTACGCGATGTTCCCTACAGCCGCCGTCAGCGGATTCTACTTTTCACACCCCGAGGCAAAGTACTTTGCTGTTGGCAAGGTGGATCGTGACCAGGTCGAGTCCTACGCCGAGCGCAAAGGACTCAACGTCGAAGAAGCGGAAAGATGGCTGGCACCCAACCTGGGGTATGACCCTGATGGGGCCAACGCCGCCTGATGGCGGCAATCGTCATCTGCACCTACTTTTTTACGCCGGGGTACGACCGGACATTTCCGGTCGTACAACCTTGCGGTGAGGAGTCCTAGCTCCCGGCGCGTTCGCGAAGCTCTTTGGCTTCTTCCTTGATGTGTTGCAGGTCGCGAACCATTTCGCTCCAGCCATACCAAAGCGCGTAGTCCGGATTGGCGTGGAAAGCGCCCTGAAATGCCCGCATGCGGTGCTTGAGGTGCATCTCGAACAATCGCTGTTCGATGGATGTTGGCGCGTCATGGAAAGTAAGCAGATCCGGGAACGCATATGCGTAACTCTCTGGTTTTTCGAGCAAGCCTTCTTCGTAGAGGGAAGCGATTTCACGAATTGCCTTGGCCAGCAGGTGATCCGCTTCGCGGATGAGGTCGTCCGCCTTGGCGAGTTCGCCCAGCGCAAAATTGCTGGAGTGGCAGTCCTCGCATACGGCGATCATCTTGTTACGCTCGCGGTCGAAGTCTTCCTGCGTCAGCCTGGCAACATCGGCAGCCTTGATGACATCAAGGCGAGCGGTTGGATTCCCTTCGGGATCGAGCACGCCCAGAGCCTGCAGAATGGTGGTCTGGTCTGCAGCCCACTGCTCGTCTTCCGGCAGGGGCAGGCGAACGGCCAGGAAGCCCCACGCGGTGCGTACTTCGTGATTGCCGTCAACCATGTGACAGTCCTGGCAGGTGGGTGCTGGTGTGTTGTCAGGCAAGGTGCCGTTTTGCGCCAACAGGTAGCGGACGCCGTGCTTCGATGAGGACCACATTTCCCACTGCGGGTGGTCGAATCCCATATGGCAGGTTTGACAGGCTTGCGGCTGCTGGGCTTCAACAACCGAAAAAGTATGTCGCGTATGGCAAGCGTCACATGACGCGTGACCGAACATGCTGCCCTCTTCCTTGAGCTGCTCAATGGTCTCATCATCTTTCAGACCGAGTTTGTGGCAGCCGCCGCAGCCTTTCATGCCATGAGAAAGCGCCATTGGTAACGCATGCGTTGTTGGCATGGCTTCGACGGCGGCCCACGCAAGTGCGTGTTTGCCCTTCGAGAATTGCTCCAGCCGCTCTTCGTGACAGCGGCCGCAGGTTTCTGCCGTCACGGTCCGTAGCTTGTGCACATCGTCTGCAGAGGTGTGGCGACCCTTATGGCAATCGTTGCAGCCTACATTCTCGGTATGGTGACGACTGATTTGCCAGTCGACCACGATATTTCGCGTTTCTTTCTGGTGGCAGTCGACACAATCGTCGGCAATGACCAATGGACTCATGAACGCGAAGATTGCGACGCAAAGTGTGGTTCTCAAAGTTGCTGGCATTGCACTATTCCTTGGAGGGCTGGCAGGCGGGGATGCCCTCGAAGATTCTATTCTTGCAGCGGAGGGTCGGCAACGTTTCGCGGCCACTATTTACGCCCGTCCTGTATGATGACTCAAAAAAACAAACGGGGGATGTTGCGATGAACTGGGATGCCATCGGGGCTACGGGCGAGGTGGTTGGCGCGGTCGCGGTTGTAATCACGTTGCTCTATGTCGCTCGCCAGATTCACCAGGCCAATGCTCAGACGCGAGCTAGCGCCCGATATTCGTTTATCGAGGCCTATGGCCATATGAATTCGTCAATTACCGAGAGCAAGAAAGTCGCATCGATTTTTCGCCGAGGTCTCAAAGGCGAGGATTTTGATGAAGATGAGTTCATGCAGTTTTTCGCGCTGCTTGGACAATTCCTGAATACGTGGAGCGTTCTCTACGATCTGCACGAGGACGGTCTGCTTCCTGAAAACCAGTGGGCCATGGTCAAGAAAGACATAATTACGATGCTTTCGGAACCCGGGGGCAGAGACTTCTGGAAAAAGACTGGCCAGTTTGGCGTCCATGATGCATTCAGCAAGGCCGTCAATGATGTACTCGACAGTGATGAAACGTCTTATCAAATGTTCTAGTGCGTTCATGCTCCTGCTCGCGGCTTGCCATTGCGTTGCCGCCGCGGACTATGCCGATGCGCGTGCGGAGCTTGTTACCGCGTACCAGGCACAGGACTATGACGCGATGGTGTTGGCGGCCGAGAAGTCGTTGCGGGCACGGCCCGAATATCCGAGTGCGCTCTTTAACCTGGCATTGGCTTTCACGCTGAACGGCGATAACGAATCATCCCTGCACACGCTCAACAGGCTCCTGGCGAAGGGTGTCGACTTTGGCGCCGACGAGTTGGACGAGTTCGCGGCATTGCACGACGTGCCGGGCTGGGAGGACTATGTGCGTGGTGTCGAGGCTCTGTACCGGCCCTTCGGCGCAGCTGAGCTCGCGCTGCAATCCGATCGCGACCGATTCGTTCCTGAAGGTATTGCGATAGGCCCGGACGGGTCGTTTTACCTCGGCAGCATTCGGCGCGGATTGCTGCTCCGCGACGATGAGGTGATCAGCGACCGCCAAGGGCACTGGAGCGTGTTCGGCATGCGCTTTCACGACGATGGCAGCCTGTGGTTCGCCAGTGCGGCCGTGCCTCAACTCGAGGGCGTGGCAGCGGACACTGGCAAGACCGGCCTGTTTCGCCTGGATGTAGAGAGCGGCAAAGTCACGAGGGCGGCGATGCTGCCGCAATTCGAATTTGAGCAGGTACTCGGCGATCTCGTGATAGCGGGTGAGAAAATCTACACGACAGATAGCCTGACAGGTGCCGTATATCGATACGATATCGGCGCAGACGGGTACACGGCTATTGTCGACCGCGGTGAACTCGGCTCACCCCAGGGCCTTGTGCTCGATGCGACCGGTGACCACCTCTATGTCGCTGATTACATCGGCGGCCTTTACCGGATTTCGTTGTCCGATGGGGCGATGCGAAAACTGCGGGTGCCGAGCGGGACAACAGACTATGGCATCGACGGTTTGTACCGGCATGGCAGCACGCTGGTTGCCATACAAAATGGTATCCGTCCGCACCGGGTTTCAGCGTTTGAACTCGATGATGACGGCCTGTCGATCCGCCGTGGCCGAACGTTGGCGGCCAATCTTCCGGAGTTCGATGAGCCTACGCTTGGGGTAGTGCGCGGCGACGAGTTGTACTTCGTGGCTAACAGTCACTGGAACCGATTCGACCGGGAGAACCGGCTCCCGGAGGGTCTTTCCGGACCGATCATTCTGAAATTGTCATTGGCGAAAGATTAAGGCTTGACATCTGATAACAGAATGACTATTCTGCTTAACCATGAACAGAGCGCGCACATTTGATCCGTCGACGGCATTGGGCCAGGTTGTGGATCTGTTTTCCTCCAAGGGGTATTCCGAGACCTCGATGGAGGATATTGTGAAGACGACTGGCGTCAGTCGTTATGGGCTCTACGGTACGTTTGGCAACAAGCGCGAACTGTTCGAACAGGCGCTTGAGCAGTACGCCGAGGGCATGGGCAAACGATCGTTTCTGAGGTTGCTGGAGCCGGGCGCTTCGCTCGACCATATCCGCACTATTTTCACTGAACGCGTCGCCGACATGTGTGGCGACGGTGAGCGCAAGGGTTGCCTCTTTATCCACACCGCGATGGAGTTGGCGCCACAGGATGAAGAACTTCGCGGCGTGTTGCAGCGATTCATGAAGCGCATGTCCAAGGCCTTCGCAATTGGTCTCGATTCGGCAAAGGGCAGGGGCGAGATTTCTGAACATGTCGACGTTGATGCTGCCGGCCACCACCTTACCAGCACGATGTTCGGTCTTGCTGTGCTCGGTCGCACGGGTTTCCCCAAGGAGACGCTCGATGGGATCGTCGAAAGCACGTTGGATTCGCTGCGGTGCGAGGGTAAGTAGCTGACGTTTTTTTTAGATTAAACAGAATAGTTATTCTGATATAGAAGATTTTTCAGGTTGCTATTTTTTTGCATAAAACAGAACAACTGTTCTGATATTTGATACCACAGGAGAAAACCATGAGAAACCACAAGACAGCAATTTCACTGACCCTGATCGGCCTGTTCGCAGCCAACATTGCGTTCGCATTGCCGGAGTTCCAGAAAGAAGCGCCACAAAGCAGCATCGATTCCTGCGTTGCCGAGGTGGATAGCTTCGCTAATCTCGAAGACGCAAAGTCTGTTATCCACAATGTAGAGACGAAAGAGCGCCGGGTATCAGGCCACAAGATGCACATCCAGACGCTTGTCTACGGTGACGGTGAAGAGCTTATTCGCGAGTACGCGGCAAACTGCTCAATAAACGGAAAGGACGAGATTCTGCGCTTCAGAATTCACCAGAAAGGCGAATGAATGAGGGCCGCGCTCCCGTTGGTCGTTACAGACCGAGCGTAACGATCAGCGGGAGATGATCCGACCCGATGCGCCGCCCGGTGCGCACACTTTTCACGCCTATCTCTTCAGAGACGAGCACGTGATCAATCGGAATCATCGCAAACGGCATAAACGTGGGCCAAGTCGGTATAGCGCCAAATCCTCGGCGCGTATTTTTCAGACCGGTAGTCTTCACCAGCGCCCGATAGTT
>CALDZH010000007.1 GCA_937944275.1 uncultured Woeseiaceae bacterium | reverse complement strand
GGTCGTATCGCGCCGTGCGGTTGTCGAGACGGAATACTCTGCAGAACGCGAGAAACTCCTCGAGGAGCTGCAGGAAGGCAACACCGTCAAGGGTATTATCAAGAACCTCACCGATTACGGTGCGTTCGTTGACCTCGGTGGCATCGATGGCCTGTTGCACATCACCGATATGGCCTGGAAGCGCGTCAAGCATCCTTCCGAGGTTGTTGAAGTGGGCCAGGAAATCGACGTCAAGATTCTCAAGTTCGACCGTGAACGTCAGCGCGTTTCACTCGGCATGAAGCAGCTTGGTGATGATCCGTGGCAGGATCTCGCTCGCCGCTACCCGCCGCAGACGCGTATCTTCGGCAAGGTTACGAACATTGCCGACTACGGTTGCTTTGTTGAGATCGAGGACGGCGTTGAAGGCCTCGTTCACGTATCGGAAATGGACTGGACCAACAAGAACGTCAATCCGTCACGCGTTGTGTCGGTTGGTGAAGAAGTTGAGGTCATGGTCATCGAAATCGATGAGGAACGTCGTCGTATTTCGCTGGGCATCAAGCAGTGCAAGTCCAATCCATGGGCTGAGTTCTCCGCGACCTTCAACCGCAACGACAAGGTGTCGGGCCAGATCAAGTCGATCACCGATTTTGGCATTTTCATCGGTCTGGACGGCGGTATCGACGGTCTCGTTCACCTCTCCGACATTTCCTGGGATTTGCCTGGCGAGGAAGCCGTGCGCAACTACAAGAAAGGTCAGGAGATCGAGGCGGCAGTACTGGCCATCGACTCGGAGCGTGAGCGCATCTCGCTGGGTATCAAGCAGCTTGAGAAAGATCCGTTCTCGAACTGGTTGGCTGCGCATCCGAAGAACTCGATCGTCAAAGGCACGGTTACCGAAGTCGATGCGCGTGGGGCATTGGTCGATCTTGGTGATGGCGTGTTTGGTTCACTACGCGCATCCGAGCTGGCCCGTGGCCGGGTTGAGGACGCGCGGACCATGATCAAGGTTGGTGAAGAGGTGGAAGCCAAGTTCACGAACGTCGATCGCAAGAACCGTGCAATCGCGCTTTCGATCAAGGCCAAGGAGGTTCATGAGGAGCAGGAGGCAGTCAGCAGCTACAAGTCTGACGTTGCCGCAGCCCCCGTGGGCACAACGCTTGGCGACCTTCTGAAGGAAAAAATGTCCGGCGGAAGCAAATAATAAGTAAAAAGGGTAGCCCAGACAGCCGTGTCTGGGCTACTATTGCCTTTAATATCCGTGAGTTACGCTAATTCAGCGGTACGGAAAAAGGTAAAATGACAAAATCAGAACTGATAGAAGCAATCTCCCGCAAGCAAAAACACCTTCCTGCCAAGGATGTTGAGTTGGCGGTAAAGCACTTGCTGGACTTGATGAGTGACTCTCTTGCGAAGGGCCAGCGGATTGAGATTCGTGGTTTTGGAAGCTTCTCATTGCACTACCGGCCGCCGCGAATAGGGCGAAATCCCAAGACCGGTGAAGCGGTTGCCCTGTCAGGTAAATACGTACCGCACTTCAAGCCAGGCAAGGACCTGCGTGAGCGGGTTAACGAAAGCCGTCACTTTCCGATCAAGAGTTGATCCGTCGCGGCATCAGGCCGCATCATAGCCTAGTAAGTTCTCTGTTCCGCGGAGCAAGCGCATGCTGAAACGTATCGGCCTGGCGATACTGATTATCTTCATCGTTATCGTGATGGCGACATTCACAGCCAACAACACGGGCATGATTGATATTGATCTGGCATTCGCCCAGGTTCACACCTCAATTCCACTCGCATTCACTGTTGCGTTCGCGTTTGGCTGGCTTTTCGGCATCCTGTGTATGGGATTCTTTGCTGTGAAACTGATAAACGAACGCCGCATGCTGCGGCGTTCCCTCAAATTGACCGAGAATGAGGTCAGTAGCCTTCGCAGCTTGCCTTTAAGCGATGCCGACTGAATCGACTTTTCTCCTGGCCGGATTGTTCCTGCTGTTGGCTGCAGCCGGCTGGGCTATGGGTCGTTTCGGCGAGCGTGATGAAGATGAAGCGCCGCCACCTCTGAATATCGATTACCTTAAGGGTCTGAATTTCCTGCTTAATGAGCAAACCGACCAGGCGCTTGAGCACTTCCTGAAGATGGTCCGGGTTGATGACAAGACCATCGAGACTCACTTCGCGCTCGGAAGCCTGTTTCGGCGTCGCGGTGAGGTTGATCGCGCTATTCGCATTCACCAGAACATTATTGCGCGCCCGGACCTGGCGTCGGAACAGCGCGATCAGGCATTGTATTCACTCGCCAAGGACTATCTGGCCGCGGGTTTGCTCGATCGTGCTGAGAAACTCTTTACCCGGCTGGCAGACGGTTCTCGTTACCAGGTACAAGCGTTGGAAGCGTTGTGTGGCATCTACGAGCAGGAACGCGAGTGGCAGAAAGCGATTGAAGCGGGCACTCGACTGGAAGTTCTCGGAGGACGTTCGCTCAAACTACAAATCGCTCACTACTACTGTGAACTGGCCGAAGTAGCGGCGAGTGCCGGCGACTATGCATCGGCACGTCTGTTCGTTAAGAATGCGCAATCCGGCAGGCCGCGCACCATGCGTGGCGCGCTGACGCGAGCGCATATTGCGCGCGATACGAACGATAACAAGACAGCGCTCAAGCTTTACCACCGAATCATCGACGAAAATACCTATCTGATTGCCGAGGCCCTTCCCGAGATTGTTTCGATCTATACGCGTGAGGATGAAGTGGCGGAGCTCGAGCGGGCGCTCAAGGCAATGATTGCCAAGAACCCTGATATGTCCTCGTTGGTCGCGTACACCGCGATCGTGAATGACATCGGCGGGATTTCGGTGATCGACGAATGTGTCGAGGAGTACATGTTGAACGAGCCGACGCTTGGCGAGTTTGTTGAACTTCAGCAGATATCGGCTGCCGTTAATGACGAAGGGGGCACCGCATTTGCCAAGGTTCGTGGTGCGTTATCCAAGCTGGCAGCAGCAACGCCGCGCTACCAATGTCAGGAATGTGGGTTTTCCAGCCAACGATTGTTGTGGCAATGTCCGAGTTGTCGTGAGTGGGAGACGCAACGCCCCGCGTCCCGCGTGCAGTTCGATACGGTTCTGCAACACAGCATCACAAAGTAAAACCGGCTTAACGGCCTAGTTTCTCTTGCGGCAAGCCCTGGCCGGTTTGCCTAAGCTCCATCTCTCCATCACAACAATGAGGAGCTTAGGATGAGACTCTTTAGCATGGCTGCGGCATTCGCTCTGCTCGCGGCACCAACCCTGGCCTTGGCTGGCCCTGTCGATGTCAACACCGCGGATGCCGAGACCATTTCGGCAGAACTGAAAGGTATCGGGCTGGCCAAGGCCCAGGCTATCGTTGACTACCGGAAGAAGCATGGGCCGTTTCGCAATGCCGATGACCTGTCGCTGGTCAAGGGCATTGGCGAACGCACTGTCGAACTGAATCGCAGCGATATCAAGGTATCGACACAGAAGAAGTAGACGTGACCGGGCGTCAGTCGGCCGGGTCCGCATCCGCGGACCCGGCTCTCTGTGTCAGGCGTGATCGGAGTCACGACGAGCTGACCAGATTTTCGATATGATGCGGGCCATTCGCATGAATCGGAGCGTATCGTGGGCCAGAAAGTCAAAGCAGCTGTATTTCCTGTCGCAGGACGTGGGACTCGTTTCCTACCCGCAACGAAGGCAAGTCCGAAGGAAATGCTCCCAATAGTCGACAAGCCGTTGATTCAGTACGCCGTTGAGGAGGCTGTTGCGGCTGGTGCGACCAAACTTGTTTTTGTCACGGGTTCGTCCAAGCGCGCTATCGAAGACCATTTCGATACCGATCCTGAGCTTGAGAGGGCGCTGACGGAATCGGGGAAGGACGAGTTACTAAGGTCCATCCAGGACATCGTGCCCAAA
>CALDZH010000006.1 GCA_937944275.1 uncultured Woeseiaceae bacterium | reverse complement strand
TCCAGCGCTTCGCGTGGGCTCATGGAATCCGGCTCGAGCGCATCCACAGCTTCCCGAACGGGATCAGTTGCGGCTGGCTCTTCAATAGCAAAATCGAAACCTTGTTGGAGTGCGCCTTCTGCGCGGGACTGTTGCGTTTCCAATTCACGCAAGTACGCACGCGCTCGCTTGATGACATCATTAGGCACGCCCGCCAGAGAGGCGACTTGCAGGCCGTAACTCTGGTTCGCGGGTCCGGGCTTCACGGAATGCAGGAACACGAGCTGTCCTTCGTGCTCGGTCGCATCGAGATGCACATTGCCGCAACCCGCTAGTTCCTGCGCCAGCGCGGTCAGCTCGAAGTAATGCGTGGCGAACAGCGTAAATGCCCGGGCTTTTTCACCCATGTGATGTGCCGCAGCCCACGCGAGAGACAAGCCGTCGAATGTGCTGGTGCCACGGCCGATCTCGTCCATGAGGACAAGGCTTTGCTCTGTTGCGTTGTTCAGGATCGTTGCCGTTTCGGTCATCTCGACCATGAAAGTCGAACGTCCGCCCGCGAGGTCGTCGGATGCGCCGATGCGCGTGAAGATGCGATCGACAGGACCGACACGGAGTTTTTCTGCCGGGACGAAGCTGCCAATGTGCGCAAGGATGACAATCAGGGCCGTCTGTCGCATGAAGGTCGATTTGCCGCCCATGTTCGGGCCCGTGATAACCAGCAGGCGTTGCTGGTCATCCAGCGACAGGTCGTTCGCGATGAAAGGTGTGTCGATTACCTGCTCGACCACCAGGTGTCGTCCGCCTTCAATCTCTATACAAGGTGCGTCACTGATCTCGGGCATGGTCAGTCCCAATGACTGCGCGCGCTCGGCAAAACAGGCAAGCACGTCCATTTCGGCGAGACCCGCGGCACAGAGTTGTAACTCGCCCAGCACGTTGTGCAGGAGGTCGAGAAGCTGTTCGTACAGATACTTCTCGCGGCTCAATGCGCGCTCGCGTGCCCCGAGAACCTTGTCTTCAAACTCTTTAAGTTCGGGCGTGATGTAGCGCTCCGCGGACTTGAGCGTTTGCCGGCGCACGTACTCGACAGGTGCTTTGTCCGCCTGGACCTTGCTGATCTCGATGTAATAGCCGTGCACGCGGTTATAGCCGAGCTTGAGCGTTGCGATGCCTGTGCGCTCACGCTCGCGCTGTTCGAGATCAACCAGGTACTGGTCTGCGTTTTCCGCAGTGCCGCGCAGGTCGTCGAGTTCCTCGTCATAGCCCTCCGCGATGACACCACCATCGCGGATCAACATAGGCGGGTTGTCGATGATCGCCTTGTTGAGCAGCCGGTGTTGTTCCTTGTGCTCACCGACCTGGCCTGAAATTTCACCGAGAAGCGGTGATTCGATAGCTGCAAGATGCTGGCGCAAACCAGGCAGGCGGGAGAGGGCATCGCAGAGTCCGCGCAGGTCACGCGGGCGTGCGGAACGTAATGCGACGCGTGCGAGTATGCGTTCGATGTCGCCAATACCGTTGAGCTGTTCCTGCAGCGGCTCGATCTGGCCGCTCGTGATCAATGCGTCCAGTGCCTGGTATCGCGCTCTCAAAACAGAGGTGTCGCGCAATGGCCGCTGGATCCAGCGCCTGAGAAGTCGACTGCCCATGGCCGTCTGGCAGTGGTCCATGACACCGGCCAGCGTGTGCTGATGATGGCCGCTCAGTGACTGCTCGAGTTCAAGGTTGCTTCGCGTCGGGCCATCCATAATGACCGCGTCGTCGCGCAGCTGGACACCGATGGACTGCAGGTGCGGCAATGCGGATTTCTGGGTGTCCGTGACGTACTGGAGCAAGGCCCCGGCCGCAGCGACGCCAACCGGGAACGCATCGCAGCCGAAACCCGACAGGTCCCGGGTACCAAATTGTCCGCACAGCAAGCGCGCGGCACTGTCCTGTTCGAAATGCCAGGGCGGTCGGCGTGTAACGCGAATACGTTCGCCGAATAGGTTGTCGAGTTTCTGGTCCTCATCAACGATGAGCTCGGCCGGACGCAGCCGCTCGATCTCGCCCTGTACTGCCTCGAGGTCCGGGGCCTCGGTGAGTCGGAACCGTCCTGCGGAAAGGTCCAGCCAGGCGACGCCGAAAGTATCGCCGCTCGCAAAAACTGCGGCGACGACGTTATCGCGTTCGGCCGACAGCAGCGCTTCGTCGGTCAGCGTGCCGGGCGTGACGACGCGCGTTACCTTGCGCTCAACGGGTCCCTTGCTCGTGGCCGGGTCGCCAACCTGCTCACATATCGCAACGGATTCGCCCTTGCGCACTAGCTTTGCAAGATAGCCTTCGACCGCATGATAGGGTACGCCCGCCATCGGAATCGGGTTGCCTGCCGACTTGCCGCGCGCCGTCAGCGTAATATCGAGCAGCGACGCCGCGCGCTTCGCATCGTCATAGAAAAGCTCGTAGAAATCCCCCATCCGGTAGAACACGAGCATGTCCGGATACTCGGCCTTAATGGCCAGGTACTGGCGCATCATCGGCGTGTGAACGGCAGAGATTTCGGCTTTCATCGGTGACATTTATTATGATGGGCCCGTGAAAATACTGCATGTCGAAACCGGGCGCCATTTTTTGGGTGGGCCGCAGCAGGTTATCTACCTGATCAAAGCCTTACGCGAGCGTGGCCATGACAACATCCTTGTCTGTCCGCCGGACTCCGGGATTGATTCCGTGGCACGCCAGGCGGAAATTCGTGTGCAGAATCTTTTTTGCGCCGGCGATCTTGATCTGCCCTTTGGCTATCGGCTCGCGCAGTTTCTTAAGGACGAGCGACCTGATGTCGTGCATTGTCACAGTCGCCGCGGGGCAGATGTCCTCGGAGGGCTCGCTGCGGGCTTCGCCGACATTCCGGCGGTTGTCTCTCGCCGGGTCGATAATGCGGAGATGCGGCTCGTCGCCGGTCTGCGCTACCGGCCCTTCCGCAAAGTCATCGCGATCTCGGAAGCGATTGCCGACGTGCTCCGTGACCGGGGTATCGAAGACACGCGCCTTGAGGTTATTCGCAGCGCTGTCGATGTTGATGCTTTTTCCGCTACTCCAGACTGTGCGCAGGTGCGCGCCGAGTTCGGATTGGCTCTGGAGCACTTCGTTATCGCCGCCGCCGGGCAGCTTATCCCGCGCAAGGGTCATCAATATCTGTTGCAGGCTATCGCGGATCTCAAGGATCGCTATCCGCAGTTGCGGGTCGTAATTTTTGGCGAGGGTTATCTCAACAACCAGTTGCGTGCGCAGGCATCGTCGCTTGGACTCGGAAACGTCGTGCAGTTCGCGGGATTTCGTGAGGATCTCGATGCGTCTATTTCCTGCTTTGATCTGCTTGCCCATCCGGCATTGGCCGAGGGACTGGGCGTCGCGGCCCTGAAAGCCGCCGCTGCTGGATTGCCGGTCGTTGGATTTGCGGCAGGCGGTGTTGTCGAGGCAGTTGCACATGGGGAAACAGGCTTGCTGGTCGAGCCCGAAGATTCGGATGCGCTGGGCACTGCCATTGCGCGACTCGTCGATGATCCTGATCTCGCTGCGGGGCTGGGAGCCGCCGGACGAGAGCGGATGCAAAAAGATTTTTCGATCGCTACGATGGCAGACAAGCACGTGGCGCTTTATGAGGCAGTGCTTTCTGAACAGAGGGGAACATGACTAACAGGATTTCACGCCGCAGCGTTCTGCAAAGTAGTATGGCCGCTGCACTTGTAACCTCGCTTCCAGCGCGCTCGAATGCGGCAGACCTCAACTACAAACCTGCTGTACCTGATCGCCCGGCGCCACCCTATACAAGCTTTGATAAGACCAGCACGGCCGCAGAGGTCACGGCAGGCATGGATTTGTCCGGCATGACCGCGTTGGTCACCGGGTGCAACTCCGGGCTTGGCCTCGAAACGATGCGCGTGCTGGCAATGCGTGGTGCGCATGTCATTGGTGCGGCGCGCACGGCCGAAAAAGCAGAGAATGCCTGCGCGTCCGTCGAGGGCGTAACGACGCCACTCGTTGTAGAGCTGACCGATTTGCCCGGCATCGTTTCCGCCGCGGAACAAGTTGCCGGTATGGATGTCGCGATTGATGCTCTTATCCTGAACGCCGGCATTATGGCGCTGCCCGAACTGCGACTATCCAACGGCGTCGAGATGCAATTCGCCGTGAACCATGTAGGGCACTTTCTGCTGGCGAACCGCCTGCTCGACCAGGTCGTTGCGGCGAAACAGGGTCGGGTTGTTGTCGTCAGCAGCGGCGCTCATCGCTGGGCGCCGGAGGAGGGCATCCAGTTCGACAATCTGGATGGGGCTAGTGGCTACGATCCATGGCAGGCCTATGGTCAGTCCAAGGTCGCAAACGGCCTGTTCTCGCGCGAGCTGGCACGACGTCTGGCCGCAACCAATGCCACATCGAATTCGTTGCACCCCGGGGTGATTCCAACGAATCTGTCACGGCACTTGCCCGACCGTGAAATCGATCCAAACGATCCCCGTTTCAAGACGATTCCACAAGGAGCTGCGACGCAGTGCTATGTCGCGACAAGTGCTGACCTCGAACGCGTGACCGGCTACTATTTCTCGGACTGCAATCCCGCGGAACCCAACCACCACATGCAGGACGACGACATGGCTGCAAAGTTGTGGTTAGTGTCAGAAGAACTGGTCGCGAACTTTCTGTAAAGCATGGCTGATTACGAATCCCTGCAAAGACTCTCCGCAGCTGTCGTCAATGACCTGACGGAAGCCGGCAAGTCGGTCTCGACGGCAGAGTCCTGCACGGGCGGCTGGGTGGCCAAATCGATTACCGATATTCCCGGCAGTTCCGCCGTTTTTCAGTACGGCATCGTCAGCTATTCGAATGGCGCGAAGGAATCAATACTCGGTGTAAAGAACGAGACGCTCGAAGAGCATGGCGCGGTCAGCCGGCCTGTTGTCGAAGAGATGGCCGACGGCGTGTTGCACCTGAGCGGCGCGGACATAGCCATCGCGGTGAGTGGCGTTGCCGGGCCGGATGGCGGTACAAAAGACAAGCCCGTCGGAACGGTCTGGTTTGCGTGGGCCGTTCGCGACGGCGCCAAAACGAAGATCGATACATATTGCGCGCACTTCACAGGTGATCGGGATCTCGTTCGCGAGTTGACTGTTGCGCATGCACTGCAAGGCGTCCTGGAGCGAATCGAGTCGTGAACACCAAGCGCTTGTTTTTTGCTTTGTGGCCGAATCATCGGCAACGCGAGCAACTGCGTGATGTCATCAATTCGGTTGTAAAAACGGTTGAGGGGCGGCCCGTCGATCGCGGCAACTGGCATGTAACGCTGGCTTTCATCGGCGCGTTCCCTGAGCATCGCGTTCCCTTTCTTCTTGAGCGTGCCGCGGAGATTCGGATCGAGCCATTTCGGCTGAACTTCGATCGCATCGAGTACTGGCCGCGACCGCGGGTTGCCAGCCTGACCGCCGCGATGGTGCCGATCGAGTTGCAGGACCTCGTCGATGCATTAAACAGAGTATTGCTCGATGCGGGTGTCGAGCCGGAAGAGCACGCTTACCACCCGCACATCACGGTTGTGCGCCGGGCACGCGCATTTGCCACAGAGCGATTGGCGCAGAGAACCAGCACCGAGTGGTCGAGCTTTGAACTTATGGAGTCGGTATCGGGCCCCGGCGGAGTCAGCTACGTACCGCTGAAACAGTAGCTTAAGGCCCATTTCGAGAATCTGCACAAATCGCCCCGATTTGAGCCTCTCGAAAGCTACTATTGACGCGGCCTTCATGAAATAATACTGTGCAAATCCACAGTATCTAAGAATTCCGCCTCCAGGCGGCTCAAACGGACCAAAATAATGGATGAAAATCGCAAGAAAGCACTCGCGCAGGCCCTCGGCCAGATCGAAAAGCAGTTCGGCAAGGGATCGGTCATGCGTATGGGAGACGGCGGCGTCGTCAGGGATATAGAGGCTATTTCGACGGGTTCGATCGGGCTGGACGTCGCGCTGGGTATTGGTGGCTTGCCGAAAGGCCGCGTCGTGGAGATCTACGGTCCGGAGTCGTCGGGTAAGACGACGCTCACATTGCAGGTTATCGCCGAGTCGCAAAAACTGGGTGGCACGGCCGCGTTCGTCGATGCCGAGCATGCGCTCGATCCGTCGTATGCCGAGAAACTCGGTGTCGATGTAGACGAACTCCTCGTCTCGCAGCCGGATACCGGCGAACAGGCACTCGAGATTACGGACATGCTCGTGCGTTCCGGTGCGGTCGATATCGTTATTGTTGACTCGGTTGCAGCGCTTACACCGAAGGCAGAAATCGAAGGTGAGATGGGCGATTCACATATGGGCCTGCAGGCCCGGCTGATGTCGCAGGCGCTCAGGAAACTCACCGCCAATATCCAGCGCTCCAACACGATGGTTGTTTTCATCAACCAGATTCGCATGAAGATTGGTGTGATGTTTGGCAGTCCCGAGACAACAACGGGCGGTAACGCGCTCAAGTTCTACTCTTCAGTACGCCTGGATATCCGCCGTATTGGCGCCATCAAGAAAGGCGACGAGGTCATCGGCAACCAGACGCGCGTCAAGGTCGTCAAGAACAAGGTTTCGCCGCCATTCAAACAGGCCGAGTTCGAGATTCTCTATGGCGAAGGCATTTCGCGTCATGGCGAGATCATCGATCTCGGGGTGCAGCACGGCATAGTCGACAAAGCGGGTTCGTGGTATAGCTACGGTGATGACCGCATCGGCCAGGGCAAGGAGAACGTTCGCGAGTTCCTGAGAAACAATCCCGAGATGGCCGATGAGATCGAAGGCAAGATTCGCGCAAAACTGCTGCCGAGTAAGGCAGACGTCATCGACATTGCCGGTGGTGATGCCGAGGAAGCCGCAAAGGCCTGATCGTAGGAGAGGGTCTTCAGCCCCGAGACTGTTCGCGGCCCAGGTGCCCTCGCGGTACAAAGCCGCTCCAACGGTGTTCGAATGAACCCGGTATTCGAATGAAGCCTGTCCACGAAGAAATCAGCGATCTTCTCTCCGATGAGGAGGAAGATCGCTTTTCGTCTCCGCTCGAAGCCCGCAAGAAAGCCATGGACTTCCTGGCGCGCCGCGAATATGGCCAAACTGAGCTGATCAGGAAGCTCGCTGACAAAGGCTTCGACCGCGACGTTGCCGAACACGCAGTCACTCAACTCACCGCCGATGGCCTGCAAAGCGATCAGCGTTTTGCTGATAGCTTCGCCCAGTCCCGCATCAATCAGGGCAAAGGCCCGGTACGCATTCGTCTTGATCTTGGGCAGCGTGGCATACCCGATTCCATCATCGAGATGTCTCTAGAGGAAGCTGACCCGGATTGGTATGCCCTGGCCCGGGAACAGCGCATAAAAAAATTCGGTGAGGCCGCGCCTTCCGACTTCAAGGAAAAAGCCCGCCAGCTGCGGTTTCTCCAGTACCGGGGTTTCAAGCAAGACCATATTCAATCGGCGTTTGGCCCGGAAAGTGCACCATTGGGTGCGTAAGATCGGTCGAGGATTTGCCCTGCTCAGCGGTTTTTC
>CALDZH010000005.1 GCA_937944275.1 uncultured Woeseiaceae bacterium | reverse complement strand
CATTGTCGCCGACACCATCACCATCCGAGTCGGCCCATTCGTTCGGGTCGTTCGGGAAAGCATCAAGGTTGTCGCCGACACCGTCGCCGTCGCTGTCAGCCGTCTCCATCGCATCGTTGGGGAACGCGTCGGTATTGTCGCCAACACCGTCGCCGTCCGAATCGGCCCACTCGTTCGGGTCGCTCGGGAAAGCGTCTGCATTATCGCCGACACCGTCGCCGTCGCTGTCCGCCGTCTCCGTCGCATCGTTGGGGAAGGCATCGGCATTGTCGCCGACACCATCACCGTCCGAGTCGGCCCATTCGTTCGGGTCGTTCGGGAAGGCGTCTGTAATGTCGCCCACGCCGTCGCCGTCGCTGTCGCCCGTCTCCGTCGCATCGTTGGGGAATGCATCGGCATTGTCGCCGACACCGTCGCCATCCGAGTCGGCCCACTCGTTCGGGTTATTCGGGAAGGCATCGGTATTGTCGCCCACGCCGTCACCATCGGAATCCGGATTTAGCGGATCGGTTCCGGCCTGGCTCTCTTGCGCATCCGACAGTCCATCGTTGTCGTCATCCGGATCGGCATTATTGCCAATCCCGTCGCCGTCCGAGTCGGCCCATTCAGTCGGGTCGTTCGGGAAGGCGTCGGCATTGTCACCGACACCGTCGCCGTCGCTGTCAGTCGTTTCCGTCGCATTGTTCGGGAAGGCATCGGCATTGTCGCCGACACCGTCACTGTCGGAGTCCGCCCATTCGTTCGGGTCGTTCGGGAGCGCGTCGGCGTTGTCGCCGACACCGTCACCGTCCGTATCCGTGGACTCGGTCGGGTCGGTCGGGAACTCATCAGACTCGTCGGGCGTGCCATCATTGTCGTCATCCGGATCAATGAAGTTGGGCGTGCCGTCGTTATCCGGATCGCCGGCAAACTCGGGTTCGTTCGTAAGATCGACCGACGTCGAATCACTCACCGGATCCTGGCCAGGGTTGCTTGCGTCGGCGGTTGCCTCGTTAGCTACCGGTATGGACCTGCAGGTATTCACCTCGACCGGCAGCGGTGCGATGAAGTCCTTCAGCGCCGCGGTAAACGGCGTCGACGAACGACCTTTAACGTAGGCAGATACAAAGGTTCGGCAATTATCTTCGAAAGTCTGCGTCAGGTTGATCAACGCTTCACCGAAGGACTGATCCGGCATTAGCTGGCCGGTAAAGGGGTTCAACTCACCTTCGGGTATCGTGTTGAAGATCTCAGGATCGTTAACTGCCGCGAAACCCGTGCCCTCGATGTTGAGCGTGCGTGGAGCGCCCCAGACTTTGCCGGTTGCGTCCCACTCACGAAGACCGAGGGTGACGACATTGCCGCTTGATTCAAAGTCGAAGCTGATCAGTACATCGCCGTCAGTACGCACGGGCGTAGTGTTGTTCGCCGTCAGTTCACCCGATTGATTCATTTCGAAGTCGAAGTTCGACGTGCCGAGCGAGTCTGTGCGAATCCAGCCAAGTGCGAGGAATCCATTGCCGTCCACTTCGTCCTGCGCAATCAGGAAATTCGTCAGATCACTCTTGTTCGGCGGTACGGATTGATCGAGAACAGCCGGTACTTCGTCATTTTCCTTGGCGCCTTCGGTAAATGCGTCGTCAATTAAATAGTCGGGCGAGAGGTCGGCGAGCGGTGCATCCAGCACATTGATCAGCGCCATACCCTCGCTCGCCCAGTCAAGTGCAGGCGAATCCGGATCGTCGGTCAGGTTACCGTCGATTTCGTAGCTGCTGCCCAACGTTCCTGGACCACTGGGGATACCGCCGGAGAAGAGGTAATCTTCCGGAATCGTCACGGTAACCGTCGCCGTGAAGCTTGCTTCGTCACCGCTCGCGTAAGCGTCAGGTGTCGGATCCTTGGTCAGTGTGCCGATATCGCAGCTCAGCATCGCGCCGCCATCGGTAATGGTGCAGCCCGGTGTCGATGTTTCCCAAGGTAGCGGTAGCAGATTCTCCTGTGGATTGTTGCCAGGCGGTAGCGGGTCAGTGAGTGTTACGTCAAGTGCATCGCCGCCACCGAGGTTGGATACTGTAATCCTGAATCCCATGTCATACCCGGGGATAGTCAGCGGGTCGATCGCTGTCTTAACGATGTTGAGATCCGGCGGAATATCATCGTTCGTGATCGTGCAGACTTTGTTGTCGCCGACGTTCAGCGTGATCGTGCCATCGGCAGCGCAGTCACCACCCCATGCACCAGCCAGGTAACCAGGCTGGTTAGTCTCCGAGACAACGTAGACGCCAGCATTGATATTGTTTGCAACACCGGACGTCACTGGCACGGAGCCGACGAATAGCGGGAAGTCCGCCACATCGAGTAACCCGCCGTTATCATTCTGCACCGTCTTGAAGACCGTCAAAACAGGCTGAATATCGTCATTGGTGATGGTGCAGATCGCCGAGCCGCCAAGGCCGAGGCTGATCGTGCTGCCCGACTGGGCACCACCGACACAGTTCCACCCCGAAGACGCGTAGTTTGATGGACCGGTCTCGGACAGCGTGTACGTACCTGCCGCAAATCCGGTACCACTAACGGCGCCACCTGCGCCGGAGATCGGCGTGGGGCCACTTGCCGCCAGCGTCCAGGCGCTCGCGGGAAGGCTGCCACCATTGTCATTAACCACTTGCTTGACCAGCGTCAGGCTCGGGGCGTTGTCGTCATTGACGAACGTACAGGTTACGTCTTCGCCAAGGCCGAGTGTGACCGAGGAGACCTGGGCTTCGCCACTGTTCGAGCAGGTCAGCGAGGTCTGTGTGTATCCCGAAGGACCCGACTCGGACAGCACGTAGCTGCCCGCATCCGGCGAGGCCGCATCGTAACCGGCTGCCGTCAGTGTCCAGTCGCCCGGTACCGCGGTGCCGCCGTTATCGTTGCTCACTTCCTTGACCAGCGTCAGGCTCGGGGCGTTGTCGTCGTTGACGATCGTGCAGCTGCCGCCGTTGGGGCCAACAGTAATTTCATTACCGTTAAGGCTAACGTCACCCGCACAGCTCCAGTCGCTCGCGGTATAGCCTGTTGCCGGACCATTTGTCTCGGACAACTGGTAAACACATTGCGCAACGTTGTTGGAAACACTAAGGGCGCCGCTCACGCCGCTGCCGAGATCGGACCCGGATAGCGTTTGTGAGGTACAGGTCGCTGCCGACCCGGCCTTCAGTGTCGCATTCAGCGTCCAGTCCGACTGCGAGGCGCTGCCACCGTTGTCGGTAATCAGCTGCTTGAACAGCTTAAAGTCTGCAGTCGGCTGTGCCTGTTGTTCGTTTGTGATCGTACAGACCTTGTCGGTTCGAGACGCGATGCTGCCCGAACAATCGCCGGAATAACTGGCCTGGTAACCAGGCGGTGAGGTATCGGGGTCACCGCAGGCGACCTCGGCAACGCTGTAAGCATTGCCTTCGATGAATGTGAACAGCGTACCGTCGGAGCTACCCGCAAAGGCCGGCGTGTTCTCGTCGTCATTCAGGTCTATGCAGAAGTCGCCCGGTGCCGCGCTACCGCCATAGGCATTAATGACGTTCTTGATAACCGTAATCGTTCCGGTCAACAGTTCGTTGGTGATTACGCAGTTTGTGGTTTCGGCTGCGTTGACGTTAAAGCCGGTTTCACCATCGGTTTCAGGCGTCGGCTTGTTGCAGAAGATGGATCGCAGAGCGAAGTATGTCTCGTTCTCCAGGTTCTCTGAAAGCTGGTAATCGTCGCCGGGAATGACCACAAGCTGATCGGATCCGCCATGATCATAGAGGATGCCGCCGGCCGTCTTGTTGCCTTCGTAGTCGACAGCGCCGTCGCCAGAGCGCTTCAGCGTGTACGAGAAGTTGCCGCTTTCGCCTTCAGGATCGGTCGCCTTGGTGATGTTGACCGTACCGCAGTTGGAAATCGTCACTGCGCCACTGATATCGGCAAGCACGGTGTCTTTGTAGTCAGCCTGATCCGAATTTCCGGTAATCGTGCCGGGTATGACGTTGGCAACGTTGAAGCAACTCTGCAGACCACTGAAGATCGTCGCCGACAGGTTTATCGCGCCTTCGCCGCGGGTGCTGTCAACGTTCAGCGCAGCAAAAGCATTGCCGTCTGCCGACAAGTTCAAGCCGGCGTCAAAACCATTCACCCCGAAGGTTCTGAGAATAATGTCGGTCGAACCACCACCGAAGTCCCAGACGACCATGAAGTCGCCTAGCTGGCGATTCGCCCAGGGATTACACGCATTGATAAGGGTTGTTTCTTCGGCACTTGCCGGCTCGGTCTGGTCGATGGACGCAAAGTCGCAGGCCGGATCGGCTGGCGCCGACTGGAATTCATAGGATATGACGCTGCTACCGGAGTTCGACTCCCGCTCCCACGCAAAATAGAGCCAGATGTCGCCGGTCGTTGTGTCTCTTTTCGCCTCCAGCCAGATCGTCGCCAGGTCCGTGGAGCCGTTGGGATTGGTGAAGTTCAGCATCGGCGGGACTGCGAGATGGATGTTGCCCAGTTTCGTAGTCGAGGCGTTCACAGGCCCCAGTTCCTTGATGCTGCCCACGGGGTCCGTGAACGTCGCCTGCTGCGCTGAATCCGGCGCGTTGCCGTCGATCACGAAAGGTCCCGCCTGAACGACCTGTGCCAAACTGTTTGTTGGCAGCAGCGTTACAGCTATCGCGCACAGTGTGGCGAATCTTGTCAGCTGGGAGATGAATCCTGTTTGCGTGTTGTGAGCGTCCATTTTTCTACGTCCTTTGTAGATTCAGCTTCGTCCATCGAAGCGATTGGTTGCGATGCAACCTTTTATGGCCTATTACCTTGCCTTGGCCATATTCAATTCAACCTCACCGTCAGGCCGTAACCCTGGCGGCTCAAATCATGATCAATGTCGACACCCAGGAATCCCGGCGCGTCGACTTTTAGTGAGTGCGGCCCTGGACCGAGATTGCTAAACGCGAAGCGCCCCTGTGCGTCCGTTGCGGTCCGGCGCGTGGTCTGCGTGTCGAGCCGTTCGTCTCGATGCGACCAATTCAGTACTACTCGCGAGGCGGGCACGGGATTCCCTCTGGAATCGACTACCTGCCCGCGGATCGAGTGGTCCCCCCAATCGAGAACCATCGGCATATCGACTCGCTCCCCCGGCTCCAGTTGCAGTCCTTTCACCAGGACGCTTGGCGTCGAAACGCTGGAAAACACCAACTCGCCGGCTGGTGCCGCCGGTATCTCGAAGTTACCGAGGCTGTCTGTGCGTACTACGGTAATCGGGTTACGGGATTCCACGTTCTTCAGAACAAGCTCGAAGTCGGGAACAGGCAAACCATTCTGGTTCACCAATCGGCCAGCTACGGCACCGGTCTTGTATGCCTCCGCAACTACATCGGCCTCGTTCCCGAAGGTCGTTACATGTATCTCTCGTTCGACATCTTTGAAGCCTTTTCCACCTGACACAAAGAGACGATAATCAGCTGGAGATGCAACGAAATCGAAGGCATAGCGACCCGACTCGTCGGTCGTGGTGCTCTGTGTTCGCCGCCCTGCCTGTGGCCTCAATTCCACGGGGCGACCGGCCAACGGCTGCCCGGCATCATTCGTAACCATTCCGTCCAGGGACGTCCACGACTGGACCATGTCCATGACGACCCTGACCTCTTTAGTCACAGGTTCAAGATGGTTGCCAAGCTGAATCCTTCTGCTCTGGTCCGTGTAGCCAGCCATCTGGAACCGCAGCGTGAGCGAAGCAATGCCGGGTTTCACCGATAAGGGAAGTTCGAAGCGACCATCGAGTCCCGTTTGCACACTGGCTTGACCAAGCAGGGTCGGGAAGACGGTGACTCCCTCGAGCGGCTCACCGAAACTACCGACGACCCGGCCTTCGACAAGCATTTCCGATTTGCGAGACATGACCAGATCGGCGTAATCGCTACCGGTTTGGGCGGAGACTCGCGCTGGGTAATAAGGATCCTGCCTGGCGCTGCGGATCATGTACTCTCCGGCCGGCAGGCCGCGGAAAGAATACTCCCCGAGAGCGCCCGTTATCGTCCAGAAACGCAGATTCTCTGACGGCTTGATTGCCTCGTTATCGAGGCGCTCCGGCAGGGCAACTATGCGCACTCCCTGAAGAGATTCTCCTTCTGAAGAAAGGACATGCCCGGAGATCGAGAGTTGTTCTTTTTCGTTATCGCTTGCGCCGGTATTGGTCAGGCGGCGAAACTCTCCGGTCGTGTGGGCCCGACAGTCCGACATCGCCAGGTCTGGCAAGTTGGCGCAGAGTTCCACCAGGGTATGCCCGGGTAGCAGGCCCGAAGCGTGCTCCGTTTTTTGCCAGGCGCGCCTTGGTAGTCGATTTCGCGTATTCGGCAGAGAATGAACCTCCTGCGAATCCTGTACGCCCATGCTTTCGGCGACATCCGCCGGGGACTGCGCTGCCCCGTCAGGTCCCGGACAGCCCGGGCTCGGCACGTATTGCCTCTCACAGGCGCCAGACGAAGATGCGACGGTGTCGTCCGCGTTATGCCGACTTTCAACAGACAAAAAGACGCCCGCCGCAGTCAGTAATGCAGCGGCAACTATTAACGGCTTTTTGATTCGACGACCGCGCAACCGTTCTTCGGCTCGCTTGTGTCGAAGCTGGCTCTGTTCCATAAGCCATTCCTCTCAATAAGCATCTCTTCCCATTCTTCTTCGTCCTGTAGAAGCGTGAGAATCGATTGAATTGTTTCACTCAATCTAATGAGCGACCGGCGACTGACGACATAATTTGCCGGCGAGCGCCAAATTCGTGATTGAAAAGCGGTAGAAATTTGTGACACGCGTCACAAAACGCGAACCAAAGTCAAGGCGGGCATACCTTATGTCTAATTTTCGGGCCGCCAGATGCTCGAATGCTGGTGTGAAACGAAACGGGCCCTCGATGAGGGCCCGTTTACTTGTCAGCAAGCGACCGAATTAATCGAAATACTTGCGAACCGTAAGACCGACTGTACGCGGCTGGTTCGGGTAGCCTGAGTAACTGCCGCTCTGTGCAACTGACGGGAATGCACTCAGCAGGTATTCGTCATTATTAATGTTGCGACCCCAAATCATGGCCTCGAAGCCATTGTCCCAGGTCAGTCCCAAGCTTGCATTAAAGGTGCTGACCTCGCGGGAGGCAATGCTGGGCGGCGTATTCTCGATAACCTGGATCTCGTCCTCATAAATGTACTCGACCCTGGCGAACCCGGCAGCATTGCCGATCATAAAATTGTACGTCCCGGTAGTGGTAATGCTGACTTCATGGACACCGGGCACCTGCGTACCACTAAGATCAACGGTCGCACTTTCAAAGAGGCCCGTTTCCGAGTTGAAGATGTAGCCTTCGGCCTCCTCAAATGAGTCGTACTGGGGATCCAAAAATGTCGCGGCGAACGTAGCTTCAAATCTGTCAGTCGGCGCCCAGCGAATATCCACTTCAACGCCCTCGGTTGACTGCTTGCCGGCGTTATTCAGGTTGAAACCGGTACCCGTGAAAATATTCGACTGGAAGTTTTCGATTTCCTGGTCGAAGATCGCGAGGTTGATCGCGACTGTATCCCACCTGGCCTTTATGCCGATTTCATACACGGTAGACTCCTCGGGCTTCGCGAAGCGCGTCGTATAGAACAGGTTTGGCACGCTAAGGCCTGCAGCCTCAATTGCGGCCTGGTCTTCGGGGAACGGGCGGGAGTCGCGCGAGAGATTCCACGAACTGGCCTTGAAGCCCGTGCCTGCACTGGCATAGATGTTCATGTCATCCTTGACGTCGAATGCGAGACGAACCGTCCAGGTCACATCGTCATCTTTCGATGTACCCGGCTCCACGACGTTCGGGAAGTCGACGTTTGGCCGCAGGAACTGCAGAGCTTGCAGGCTGCTAATGGATGATGCAACACCGGCACTAATAGCTGCTGAGGTGCCTGGCGCGACTGATTCGATGAACGCAATGTTCTCCGGAGTAGGCGGCAAGCCGGTATTAGCTTCAAATGCCTGTCCGAATAACACCGTGGGCAACGGCAAACCAAATACCGTCAAATCATTGTTTAGATCGGTGTTTGAATAAACGTCGGTCCCGGTCGAATCGAAGGTGACGTCCTTTTCATCCTCGGTGTAATTGGCGCCCAGCGTCAGCGTTGCCCGGTCGCCCAGATCAATATCAATCTGACCGAAAATCGAGAACGCCTGATTATCCATATTCGAGACTTCGACGAGACCTTGACCAGCCGCTTGGAATGTACCCGGTGGATGACCATAAAGTGCCTCGATATCCCATAACACCGAGTCTCCGGGCAAGCCACCCACCAACAGGTCCGCATAGGGGCGGAACGCCGGGCCATAGAGAAGACCGGTAAACTGCTCGACCTCTTCATCGAAGTAATAACCGCCGATCATCCAGCCCATCCGGTCTGTCGATCCGCTCAGCCGTAACTCCTGCGTGAGCGTCTTGATCTCGTATTCGGTACGGTTGGCAGTCTCCGAGTCGAGCAGCTGCGCGCTCGTGAAGTCCACGTCAACGTTATCATTGCGGTCAAGGTTGCGATATGCCGTAATTGACGTCAGCTTAACGGCGTCGCTTAAATCATAGTCAATCTGGAAAGATACGCCGTCGGTCTGGAATTTGTTGACCGGTGTAAAGTCGTAGTAGCCCTCGTAAGCGAATGGTTGCTCAGGCACAAGGGCCCCGCCGAGTGCGAAAATTGCCGGGCCGGTCGGGCCGTTTAACAGGTTGGCGACGCCGCAGCAGGCCTCATCAAAATTGTCGTAATCCGCAATCAGCCGCATCTCCAGGTCATCAGAGGGGAGAAAATACAGCTCGCCACGTACGCCGTAACGATTCAATTCGCCCAGCGCGTCTCCACCGGCGAGGTTGTCGTAGTAACCATCCCGCTGGTTGACACTGCCGGAAAGGCCAAAACCCACTGTATCGGACAGCGGCCCGTTAATATCGGCTTTGACGATGAACTGGCTGTAATCGCCGACCGTAACCGACGCGGACCCGGTGGTCTCATCGAGGCTGGGCTTCGCTGTTACGACGCTGATGACCCCGGCCGAAGCGTTTTTGCCGAACAGCGTACTCTGCGGGCCTCGCAATACTTCGATGCGCTCGAGGTTCGGCAGGTCATTCAGTGCCGATGCCGAGCGTGACCGGTAAACACCATCGATGAACACGCCGACTGACGGTTCGATGCCGGCATTGTTGGCGCCATTGCCGAATCCGCGAATGATGAAGTTGGTGTTGCCGCTCGACTGCAGCTGCGTGATCCGCAGCGACGGTACCAGGAACTGCAAGTCCTTGATATCAGTTACCTGCGACTGTTTCAGTTCGTCGGCCTGTATAACCGAAACAGCGACCGGTATCTCCTGCAGCGTCTGCTGGCGCTTCGTCGAAGTAACCACGATCTCTTCGAGTGACCCTTGTTCCTGTGCAAACGTCGGTAATGCGGTGGTTACAAGA
>CALDZH010000004.1 GCA_937944275.1 uncultured Woeseiaceae bacterium | reverse complement strand
GAACAGCTCGCTGAGTCCATCACGGAACAAACCGCCGCCCTGCTGGAAAAGCACGGCGTTACACCCGGCCTCGCAGTGGTCATCATCGGCGAGGATCCGGCAAGCCAGGTCTACGTTCGCAACAAGAAGCGCCGGGCCGAGGCCTGCGGATTTCACTCCGTACAACACACGCTGGCCGAAGATACGTCACAGGAAGACGTGCTCAATCTCATCGATGAGCTCAATAGCGACAATGCCATCCACGGCATTCTCGTGCAGTTGCCGCTGCCTGACCATCTCGACGAGCAGACGATCACACAGGCGATCGAGCCGTCCAAGGATGTCGATGGCTTCCACTATGTGAATATCGGCAAACTCAGCGCGGGCGATACGGCCGACGCGTTTGTCCCCTGCACGCCCGCTGGCTGCATTCTCATGATTGAGGACGAGCTCGGCAGCGACTTCTCGGGACTGAACGCCGTCGTCATCGGACGCTCGAATATCGTGGGCAAACCCATGGGCGCACTCCTGCTGCAACGCAATGCGACGGTAACCATGACTCACAGCCGCACGAAAGACCTGCCAGGCGTCGTTCGCAACGCCGACATCGTAATCGCAGCCGTTGGCCGCCCCGACATGGTTAAGGCAGACTGGTTAAAGCCCGGTGCCGTAGTTATCGACGTGGGCATCAACCGCGTCGAAAAAGAAATCGACGGCGAGATGAAGTCGAAGTTGACAGGCGACGTCGATTATAAAGACGCATGCACAGTGGCCGGTGCCGTGACGCCCGTCCCGGGCGGAGTAGGCCCGATGACCATCACCATGCTGATGTTCAATACGCTGCGATCCGCTCGCCTTACAGCAGGGCTCGAGGGTTAGATGATTCTCATTTCACGCAGCCGGTGGAGCTCCTCCTCGGCATAGCCCGCCGCAGCGAGGATTTCCGTGGTGTGCTGTCCACTTTCCGGCGGTGCCGAACTGATCTCCGAGGGTGTCTCGCTGAAGCGAGGTGCCGGCGCCGGCTGCGTAACTTCATCTATCTTGGTAAAGACGCCGCGCGCGAGGTTGTGAGGGTGCAGAGGCGCCTCGGCAAAATCCAGCACCGGCGCAAAACACACGTCGCTCCCTTCCATGAGGGCGCACCACTCTGCACGGGTCTTCGTTTTGAAGATTTCCACGAATCGCGCTCTAAGTCTTTTCCAGCCCTGCTTGTTGTACTGCTGTGAAAAATTCGGGTCTTCCTGAAGACCGAGCTTCTCGATAAGAAGCGCATGAAATTCGGGCTCAATGGCACCGATCGAGACATACTTGCCGTCGGCGCACTCGTAAGTGTCGTACCAGTAAGCTGCCCCATCCAGGAAATTATCCTGGCGGTTCAGCGTCCAGTTTCCGCTCTGGAACAACGCGTGAAGGAGCGTCGTGGAGAGCGCCGAACCGTCGGTCATTGCCGCATCGACAACCTGTCCTTTCCCTGTTTCCCGAGCGTTTATCATTGCGGCCAGCATGCCAATTGCCAACAGCATGGCTCCGCCTCCCATGTCACCAACCACCGTCGGTGGAACGGTCGGCGGCGAGTCTGATCGTCCGCCGTACCAAAGCGCTCCTGACAGGGCCACGTAGTTGATATCGTGTCCGGCGACCTTTGACAGCGGACCGGTTTGTCCCCAGCCTGTCATGCGACCATAGACCAGCCGCGGGTTCACCTCGAGGCAATCGGCCGGTCCCAGCCCGAGACGCTCCATGACGCCCGGACGAAAGCCTTCGATCAGACCATTTGCATTCTCGAGAAGGCGAAGCGCAACGTCTCTGCCGCCTGCCTTCTTCAGGTCCAAAGCAATCGACTTCTTCCCGCGGTTCATTATCGCCGCATTGGCAAGGGCCAGGGCACCCGGGTTTGCCGTGGCGCGGCGGTCGATTACGGTGACCTCGGCACCCATGTCCGCAAGCAACATACCGCATACCGGGCCCGGACCCAGCCCGGCGATTTCGATAATTTTCTTGCCAGCAAGAGGCCCCATGCTTCACTCTCCTCATGTGGAAAGGATTAGTATGCGGCGCAAGCCGTCAGATTGATATTAGAGATACCGCAACGTGACAGCAGAGACTTTTCGAACCATTTGGCTAAAACCCGACGATCCGTCGATCGTACAGATCATCGACCAGCGGCTGTTGCCGCACGAGTATTCGGTGCATGACTTGCGTACGTGGCAGGACGCCGACACGGCCATAGCCGAGATGTACGTTCGCGGCGCTCCGCTCATTGGCGCAACCGCAGCATGGGGCCTGTACCTGGCCGCGCTTGCAACACCAACCGTTGCCGGCGTGAGTTCGGCGGCGGAGGCGCTTCTGCGTTCGAGGCCAACGGCCGTAAATCTGAGGTGGGCCATCGAACGCATATTGACGCTGGCAGCCGCAAACGGCGATAAGGGCCTCGTCGATGCCATAGGAACGGATGCGCAAGCAATCTGCGACGAAGACATCGAGATTAGCCGCGGCATCGGTCGAAACGGTGTAAGACTCCTCGAGGAAATTTCCAGATCAAAGAACGGTGGCGTTGTGAATGTTTTGACGCACTGCAATGCCGGTTCTCTCGCGACGATCAACTACGGAACCGCAACCGCCCCGATTTACTTCGCACAGCAACAAGGCATCGATGTGCACGTCTGGGTCGATGAAACGAGACCGCGGAACCAGGGATCACAACTGACCGCCTGGGAGCTCGCCGAGAGCGGTATTTCTCATACCCTGATTGTTGACAATGCGGGCGGCCACCTCATGCAACACGGCGACGTCGATATCGTAATAACAGGCACAGACCGTACTACCCGAACCGGCGACGTCGCCAACAAGATCGGAACCTATCTCAAGGCGCTCGCCGCCAGTGACAACGGCATACCCTTCTACGTCGCGCTGCCATCGACAACGATCGACTGGCGCTGCCGTGATGGCGTCCAGGAAATCCCGATCGAGGAACGCGACGCGGAGGAAGTCAGCCACATCCTTGGAATGCACAACGGCCAGCTGACCCGGGTGCAGACGGCCATGAGTGGGACGCCAATCGGTAATCCTGCGTTCGATGTGACTCCAGCAAGGCTTGTGTCGGGCCTGATTACCGAGCGCGGTGTTTGCAAGGCATCCGAGGATGGTCTCCTTGGTCTGTTCCCCGAGATGGTGGACACCTGATGCTCGACGAAGGCTATTTGAAATATGAAAGCCACTGGACGCCTGGTCCTGCGACACATGTGGCAGCTGCACGCGACCTGGAACACTGGCGCAGGCCGCTGTATGAAGCGCAACTGATCGGCGAATATACAGAAGTCGGCATTGGCTACGGCAACATCAGTATGCGCCGCGGCTCTGGCGGTCTGTTTCTGATCAGCGGCACACAAACCGGACATTTGCCGACCACCGATGAAACCCACTATTCGCTGGTCACTGACTGCGATATCCGCGCTAACATTGTCAGGTGCAGCGGCCCTATTCAGGCTTCGTCGGAAGCCATGACGCACGCCTCGATCTACGCACTGGGCGGCGCAATCGGCGCTGTTGTTCATGCACACAGTGCACGACTGTGGCGGCACTATCTCGGCAAACTACCGACTACCGATCCGGAGGTTGCCTACGGCACTCCTGAAATGGCCCGGGAACTGGACCGGCTTTACCGCATGGAAGGCCTGCGTGAGTCCGGTGTTGCCGTGCTGGCGGGTCACGATGAAGGGCTGATCAGTTTTGGGACAACGCTCGAAGAAGCGACAACACGCATGCTGGACCTGCTTCAGGACTGATCTTCGTCTTTTTCTACCGGCACCAGGGAAAAGCGAAATGTCCGGCACGCCTTGATCCCGGACATCGCTTGGTCGTCATCCAGCCGCACCCAGGTTGACTTGCGTATCGCTTTCATTGCGGGCTTCTCGAACAAGCGGTTTGAGCTGGAGCGAACTGCGATCCGTCTTGGGTACCCATCGCGCGTGATATTGAAGCAGACCTGGACCTCACCCTGGATTCGGTCCCGCCGCGCAACCTCGGGATAGTCCGGTACCGTTGTCAGCAGGGGAACACGATCCGTATCTGAATCAAACTTCTCAACCGCATCGTCGCCTGATGCCAGGTTACTCAGCGTCAGCGCAGTTAATAGAACGATGCTATTCGTTTGGATCCAGTTCACCATCATCGCCAGGACTGCTGCGGCGCTCGTCGATCTCGATATTACCCCTTACCGGGTCGGTTTCGTCGAGAAGCATACCTTTCACAATCTTGAGCGTCTCGGCACTCGGCCTGAGCTCCTGTCCTCGACGAATATCGGCCTCCGACTCCTCGAACCTGTCAAGGCGTAGAAAGACCAGCGCACGGTTATTGTAGGCGCGCCAGAAATCCGGGAATTCCGCGATCGCCTCGTTGCAGTATTCAAGGGCCGCTCTCGGCTGATCGATCATGAGGTACCCCGCGCAGAGGTTTGACAGTGCCGCTTTTTTCTCCCGGCTTCCTTGCGCCGTCTTCAGTCCAATCAGGGTCAGGCGAACACCTTCTGCACCGTCTTTTGCCAGTAAGGCCTCTGCACCTTCGGCAAGAGCGATATTTCGCGGGCCAATCACGGTTTTCGACTCTTCCTGAGCCACAAGTGGGGCGCAAACAAGCAATATCAGGCCGGCGAGAACCCGCATGACCTGGAGGCCAAATTCAGGATTCTTCACCATTTATCACTCCGGGCGGATTATCCGCTGATGTAATTCTCCAGCTGCTCGATCTCCTCCTGCTGGTCGGAGATGATCGCCTGCACGAGGTCGCCAATCGAGATCAGGCCAACAACTTCTTTACCAGACATCACAGGTAAGTGACGAATGCGCTTTTCACTCATTATCGTCATGCATTCGTTCACTGTCTGCGCGCCTGTGGTCGTCACGAGGTCAATCGTCATGATCTCGTGTACCTGGGTCGATTCCGATGAACGCCCCTTTATTATGACCTTTCGCGCGTAATCACGTTCCGTGACGATCCCCTTCAGTTCGTCACCGTCCATGACAAGCAAAGAGCCGACCCCTCGTTCGGCCATGAGCTTGATCGCATCGTAAACCGATGCTTCCTGAACGATCGAAATGATCTCCGTGCCTTTTGAATCGAGCAGATGCTGTACCAGCTTCATTTCACATCCCCTTTGTCTCGTACCGATATTTTCTTTAGAGGAAGTCTACCAGATGCTGTTTAATCGTCGTCCTGTTCGACAGTCCCGCGCACGTTCGAGAAGCTGATGCTTCCGCTGCCACCGTCCAGAATAATCAGGTCTTCGGCGACATCTGTGACGCGAATACTCCCGGATCCATCATCAACCGTGACCGACCCACCAACCTCGTCTATGGTAATCGTTCCTGAACCATCATCGACATATACGTTGCCCGCTACGTTGGTCACATCGATTGAACCCGAGCCATCATCGATGTCCAAAGAGCCGACCGTATGTACATCGATCGATCCAGATCCATCATCTATCCGAACATCCGAGACGAAATTTCTGACATCCATGGATCCTGAGCCATCATCGATTGAAATCGCCAGCGTTGCCGGTGCCCGGATTTCGAGATCAATATGACGGTTTGACCCGGACCCCCAGAAGCTATTCTCGAACCGGGATTTCAGAACCGCCTGGCTATCGTGACTTTCGAGGCTGAGTTCCAGTTTCTTCTCCATGATCTTCAGCGCATCATCTGCGTCGGTATCCGGGATGACGATCGTTGCTTTGACCTCGACGCGATCGATCCCGTGAACACCTTCGACGTCAATGTTTCCGGCGCCGGCGTCGATAAACAAGATTCCTAGACCAGCCGCGTCGATCGCCAGATCGCGTGTTTCGGTATAGTCGCTCGCCGCCGACGAAGCGAAGCTGGCCAGAAACATGGCCATCACAATAAAGCTGCGCATTCTATCCCCTTCTGTTTATTCCACCAGGACATGAGTTAGACGCTTCCCAGGGCTTTTTGGTTGCAACGAGCCCTATTCGTCCGCAGCTCGGTAGGGTGCAATACGCCGTTCGAGAGCTGCGGCCGAATGCCAGGCTCCGCGCAGCATGACACCGTGGATGCGGCGACTATTGCGGATGTCGGTGAGTGGATTGTCGTTCAACAATACGAGGTCGGCCTCACGACCGACCGCCACAATACCGGCATTGCTGCCCAGAAAGTCAGCTACGGCCACAGTACCCGAGCTCAACGCTTCATAAGGCGTCAGACCCGCAGCAACCAGAGCATCCAACTCCCGGTGCGTCGAAAAACCGGGCACATTGAAGACCTGCGGCGAATCCGATCCAAGCAGCAGCCCGGCCCCGGCACGCTGCAGTTCGAGTATCAGGCGGCGACGAAACTCGATCGCAAGCGCGGCAACCTCGGGATCAAAGTCGTTTTCTGCGAGCGCCTCCACCTTGGAGTCTGACCAGCGCTGCACAGTTTCCCTTGGCATGTAGCGCATCTCGGGGCGATTACGCAGCTCTGCAACAGGTGTTGCATTGACGTACTGCTCAATCAGGACTTCCGTCGGCACGTTCCAGGTACCGGCCGCCGCAGTCGCGCGCGCAAGCTCAACAATTTGGTCAGAATCAAGTTCATCCGCAAGCAATACGTCAAAAAAACCGCCGTAGCCACCCGATCCATCACTGGACGCCGGAAGCAGCGCAGCAAAATATCCGTCGAGGTGATCGATCGTTGCCATATTGAGTTCGAGCGCCCGCCGCACGCCAGCAGCTACTGGCACATGACCCGCGAAGGGCATGTCCAGTGAATTCGCCGTTTCAGCCAATGCTTCAAATTCGGCCGAACTCAAGCCGGGATGAACCTTGATGAAATCGTACCCAGCTGCGTGTTGTTCCTCGACAAGTTCTCGCGCATGCAACGCACCACTGACCGATCGCCCGTTCAATGACGGACCGGATGTCACCAACCTCGGACCAAACACGTTGCCATCATTCAGGTCCTGGCGCAGGCCCAGGTGAGACGGTTGACCCAGCATGCCCCGAATCGTTGTCACGCCGTTCGCGACGTACAAGCTGAAATAGCGGTCCAGTTCGCTCGTGTCCGCGTCCGGGACATGCGCGTGCATTTCGGCCAGGCCCGGCATCAGGTACCTGTCCGTCCCGTCGATGACCGTTGACCCTTTGGGAATTGGAACGTGGTCGACAGGCCCGATTGCCTTGATAAGACCATTAGCAACGACGACCGTCTGTTGCTCGATGACCTCGTCCGACGACATCGGGACTACGTTTACGTTGATAAAAGCGGTCGGCTCAGCCGACGAAGCTTGTGCGATTACCAGGAAAATAACCAAGTACGGGAAGCGCCGCATAATCAGATCCATTGTGGTCTCACAGGAAAGAACGAGCTTTCTGCAATGTCTCTTCGCTGATGTTGCCGCCGCAGATGACGACAACGACTTTCTTGCCTGTAATCTCATTGCAGCGCGCGAGGAGTCCAGCAACGGCAACACCCGCAGCACCTTCAACGACGTCTTCTTCACATTCCATGTAGAGACTCATCGCCGTCGCAATCTGCTCTTCGGTCGCAAGGACCCAGTCGTCAACGACTGCCTGATTGAGCGGGAATGTGAGCGCGTCCTCCTCAATACCGCCCGCCGTGCCATCAGACAGTGTGGCCTCGCTCGGCATGTCAATAATCTCGCCCGCCTCGACGGAACGCGCCATTACCGGAGACGCCAGGGGCTGGCAGCCGAAAACCCTGATTCCGGAATCATGGTCCTTCAGCACTGCTCCAATACCGCCAATAAGCCCGCCGCCACCAACTGCCACGAACACGGCATCCACATCCGGGAGATCTTCGACAATCTCCACGCCACAGCTTCCCTGCCCGGCCATGACCTCCTCATCGTTATACGGCGAAAGATAAAACTTGCCGTTTTGTTCCGCGAAGGACCGGGCGTGCTGTTCCGTGTCGAGGCCATCGGTACCGAAGAATCGTACGTCCCCGCCATAGGATTTGATCTTGTCCACCTTGGCCGACGACGTTTGCTCGGGAACGAAGATGACACCTTTAACGCCGAGTTTTTGCGTGGCACATGCGACGGCCGCACCGTGATTGCCACTCGAGGCCGCGACGCAACCCTGCGCACGCTGTTCATCGCTTAGCGTTAGCAAGCGATTCGTTGCGCCGCGAAACTTGAAAGAACCGGTCGACTGTCGATTTTCAAGCTTGAAGTAGACGTCTGCGCCAAGCTTGTCGCTGAACGCAACGGAGTGTTGCAATGGCGTACGTTCAATCTGTTTCGCGATGCGTTTCGCGGCTTGGCGCGACCGAGAAGCTGCTTGCGAGATCATATGCGGTCAACTCCGAATGTATCGCAGGTATCGGCGTTGCCACTGCTGAGACCCTGTCGGAACCAACGCTGCCGTTGCTCCGAGGTCCCATGGGTGAACGACTCGGGAACGACTTTGCCGCGGCTTTGCCGTTGCAGCGTGTCATCGCCAATGGCGCTCGCCGCGTTCATCGCTTCCTCAATATCGCCCGATTCAATGATGTTACGAGCCTTGTCAGCGCGATTCGCCCATACCCCTGCGAGGCAATCCGCCTGCAATTCGAGACGCACTGACAAGGCATTGCCTTCGGCCTGGCTCAGCTGTTGCTTCATCTGATGAACCTGCCCCGATATGCCGAGCAGGTTCTGAACATGATGGCCAATCTCGTGCGCGATCACGTAAGCCTGGGCAAAATCGCCGGGTGCTTTGAAACGCGTACGCATCTGGTCATAGAAACTCAGGTCGATATAGGCCTTCTGGTCGGCCGGACAATAGAACGGGCCCATCGCCGCCTGGCCCATGCCGCATGCCGAGCGTGTCGCGCCCGAGAAAAGAACGAGCGTAGGTGGCTGGTAGCGCCGTCCCTGCGCCGCAAATATCTCGGTCCAGACGTCCTCGGTGTCCGCAACGACGACGGACACCATGTCCGCCAGCGGGTCATTCTTTAGGTCTTCCGCCGTTGGTCGTGTGCCGCTGGAGGATGCTCCACCTCCTCCCTGCATGGTCTGTAACAACGGTGTCGGATCAACACCGAAATACAGGGCAACAAGAACCAGTACGATCGTGCCGACGCCACCACCGAGCAGCTTGGGTGCACGTGATCCGCGTCTGTCTTCAATATTGGTACTGCGTCTGCCGCCTTTCCACCGCATCGGCTACTCCTTGGTTCCAGGTCGGCCATTGTCAGGTATCGGTAGCGCGAATTTCAAATTTGCGCTCAAGCGGGTGCGTTAATTCTCAAACCGATAATTGAGATCGACGCCCGACTCCTTGCTACCCGATGAGGCCTTTACGCCAAAACCTTTGGTGATATCGTACCGTGCACTGATGACGTTCTCGCGCTCAAAGACACCAACACCGTAGCTAATGAATAGCCGTGGCGCGATATAGGTACCGAAGTCGATAGCGCCCACGCCTTGTTCATAGTCGAAGTCACTACCGGTCACGAGCAATGCCATTGCGCGCTCTTCGGTTGTCGGCGGCATTGTGTACGGACTGACTATTAAACGATTGACTGGCCCATCTACGAAGACTCCCGCGGTCTTCACTTGCGTATTGCCGTAAATCTCGCGCTCCGCACGAACCCTGATAAAGGGGCTGTCAGCAGGCACGTTCGGGAAGCGCACGGCACCTGCGGTAATGTCCAGCACCTGACCAAACGCCTGGACGCTGCCTGCAATATCGTAGCGACCGTTGGCTATTGGAATA
>CALDZH010000003.1 GCA_937944275.1 uncultured Woeseiaceae bacterium | reverse complement strand
CGGTGCATCGCCAGCCATCGCCGCGTCAGCCAGACCATAAACATCGTAGCGGCTGCTATTGGCCACCGCGGCGCTGACGTCCTGGACCGTGACCTTGCCCTCACCGAGCAGCAATCGAAGTTTCTCGATCTCTTGCCCGGCCGCGAGCAAATTACCTTCGACGCGATCCGCAATCATCGCCACCGCATCGCGATCCGGTTGCAGACCGGCCTGACGCATACGGTTAGCGATCCAGCCTGGCAACTCACGCACCGTAATTGGCCAGACAGGCAGGCTCACGCCTTTTTTGTCAAGCGTCTTCGCCCACTTGGAATTCGCGCTTCCCCGATCGAGCTTCGGACCGGTAACTATGAACAGCAGCTCGGGACCCGCCTGCTCGGCAAGGTCGACAATCGCCTGACCACCCGACCGGCCGGGCTTACCTGTTGGTAAGCGCAATTCGACGATGCGCTGCTCGGCGAACAGCGACAAGTTGCCGGTCGACGCAGTCAACTGGTTCCAGTCAAATCCCGTCGTTGCTACGTGCAACTCGCGATTGCCAAACCCGCGCGCTCTTGCCGCATCACGAATGGCATCCAGCGCTTCAGAAACAAGCAGGTGTTCGTCGCCAGTGACGAGGTAGCAGGGAGCAAGTGATTTCTTGAGGTGTGAAGAAAGCTGATTAGCTCGAATCTTCAAGCAAGCTGCTCCATGTGAATCGATTCACCCTCGAGCAGGACCGGGATGCCGTCGTTGACCGGATAGACCCGTTTGCCGTCGTCGGTAATCAGCGCTTCGGCCAATGGCTCGGAGACGCGCATGCCCTCGTGCGTGGAGATCTTGCCGGCGTCTATCGCCTGGTTGATTTTCTCCAATTTGTCTTTTTTCAGTACTGACAGGCCCTTATGAGTTACCGGGCACCGCAGAATGGTAAGCAACCGTTTGTCCATGCGGTGTATTGTAGCGCCTCAGCCCCGCTTCAGCACATCCGCGAGCTCGATATTTCGATGGTGCTCAGCCGCCGCAACGGCGGCCGGCCGATCCTCCGGAAAGGGCTTGAAGTCTGCACGGACCAACCTGCTGCGCATAATGACCTTGAGTGCCGTGATGTCCTCTCCGTGGCGGAGCGCATCGTGCACATAATGCTGGGCGAAAAACAGTGCGTGCTGCTGGTTCTCCCAGCCCAGCATGCGGTCGAAATACCATGCCCATGCCGCAGCGGGATCACTTTCCTTGGCAATTTCAGCCACGACATGACGGATACCTCCTTCCCGATTGTCGCGGCTGATGAAACCGTAGGCATGTGTCAACACGTCTGTACGATTTTTCTCGACGTCACTCCGCAGCTCGTCGGTGCTTTTCTCCAGTGCATCAGGAATATAGACCTCATCGACAATTCCAAATGGCTCTAGCAGGCTACCAACGAGGGAGAAGAACGAAAACGAGAGCAGCAACTGCACGAAACCTGCAAGCATCGCGGGCATCAGCTCACTGAGGTACATAAGCCAACAGGAGATAAACAGGAAAGCCGTTGCAACCCATAACGTGCTGCCGCAGCGGCCGAGGAGGCGGGCTATCGCCACCGGGTTTAAGCTTTGCAGTGGCGAGTGCGTGATCGCAAGCACAGCAAGCGAAGCCGGAAAGAACACCGATGCCAGGAAAGCTGTGCCTCCGGCTGCGGCCAGGCCGAAATTTTCCGCCGACTCGAGAATCGCCCAGACGAGCAGAATCGATATCGGAACAGGAAACAGCGACCAGGCATGGCCAAACCAGTTGAAGAACTCGACACCAGGCGTCGCTGGTTCGACCCCGCGAGCTCGCGCCTCGAGAACGATCATCTGAAAGCGAAAGACGGCAGGAATCACCAGGAACAAGAGGAACAACCCGAGTACGCCACCCCATGTCGCAAATGAAATAAGTAGCCAGAAAACCACGAGAGGCACCAGCACAGCTGGTGCTGTCAGCGGATATGCGATCGCGCGGCCGATGTCACTCGGCTTCATTGCCTTCCTCTTCGGTACCCGGTACCGGGTCGTAACCCGACCCACCCCAGGGGTGGCAGCTGCCAATACGTTTCGCAGCGAGCCAGCTACCCTTGATGACCCCGTGAAGCTGCAACGCCTCGATGGCGTAATTGGAACAGGTTGGCTGGTAGCGACAATTCATACCCAGCCAGGGCGATATTGCCAGGCGATAGAAACGTACGAGCCAGATCAGCGGTTTGGCCAGCGCCCGGCTGACGGCACTCGGCATCAGGCTGCCTCTAGAGCCTCCGCGGCATACCCGCGTATCGCTTTCAACATGGAACCAAGCCCGTTGCTGCGCGTTGGGCTGAGATGGCTTTCGAGCTGCAGTGCAGTGACAAAGTCGGGCGGCGAATCGAGGATATCCTGCGGATCACGACCATTGTAGAGCCGCAGCAAAAGCGCGATCAGGCCCGAGACGATTGCAGCGTCACTGATTGCCCTGAAATAGAGGCGGCCGTCCCTGCGCTCAGCAACAAACCACACCTGCGACTGGCAGCCGCGAATGCGATTTTCCTCGGTTCGTAGCTCATCGGAAAACTCGGGAAGCCGACGACCGAGATCAATGATGTACTGATAGCGGTCCATCCAGTCCTCGAACAGGCTGAACTCCTCGATAATCTCTTGCTGCGCAGCCTGAACTTCACTCGCCATCAGGTCACCCATTGCGGCGCCAGGTCGTGCCACCTGCGCCGTCTTCGATCATGATACCGGCCTCGGCAAGTTGGTCGCGAATCGCGTCTGCTGCCTGGAAATCTTTCGCTGCGCGCGCCTCATTCCGTTTTGCAATCAATGATTCGATTTCATCTGCCGGCATGTCGCCCTCCACATGACCAGCGAACCAGGCCTCGGGATCGCTGCAGAGCAGGCCCATCAGATCGCCCGCGGCATACATCTGAGCCGCCAGCGTTTCCATTTCGACGGGATCATTTGACTTGTTCAGAGCACGGGCCAGCGCGAAGAACTCCGCCAAAGCCTTGGGCGTATTGATATCGTCCTCGAGCGCCTCCACCAGTGCGGCAGGCACCTCGGCCGCCGCCCGCACCTCATCGGAAACTTCGATACCGCGCACGGCACCGTAAAGGCGATCCAGCATGCGGCGCGCCGACGACAGCGTCTCGGCCGACCAGTCGAGCGGCTGCCGGTAGTGGGCGCCCAGGAGAGCCAGGCGAATGACTTCGCCCGGTATCGTCTTGATCAGGTCGTGAACGAGCAAGACGTTGCCCAGCGATTTCGACATCTTGGTTTCATCAATGGACAGGAAACCGTTGTGCAGCCAGTAGCGCGCAAACGGCGCACCGCCGTGCGCGCAGCTCGATTGAGCGCACTCGTTTTCATGATGCGGGAACACGAGGTCCATGCCGCCCGCATGAATATCGATGGTCTCGCCGAGGTGCTTCTCTGCCATGGCCGAGCACTCGATATGCCAGCCCGGGCGCCCCCGGCCCCACGGTGAATCCCAGCCTGGTTGCTCGTCCTCTGACGGCTTCCACAAGACAAAGTCCTGCGCCGCTTTTTTGTATGGCGCCACCTCGACACGCGAACCCGCGATCATTTCCCTGAGGTCTCGCTTCGACAATTCGCCGTATTTCTTGTGCGCACCGACATCAAACAGCACATGGCCTTCGGCCTCGTAGGCGAACCCACCGGCGATGAGCTTTTCGATCATCGCGATCATCACATCAATGTGCTGTGTCGCATAGGGCTCGACATCAGGTGGCTGCACGCCAAGCGCAGCCATGTCGTCGTTATAGACCTTGGCATAGCATGCAGTGATCGCCTCGATCGGCTCACCCGTCTCCTGCGATGCCGCGATGATCTTATCGTCGACATCGGTGATATTTCGAGCAAACGTGAGCTTGTAGCGGCGCCGCAGGATTCGGGCCAGCAAATCAAAGACGACGGCCGGCCGTGCATTGCCGATATGGGCGTAGTTATAGACCGTGGGCCCGCACAGGTACATCGTCACCTCGCCGGCATTCAATGGCTCGAACGGGACTTTCCTGCCCCGTAGCGTATCGTGTAGCTGTATGGTCATAATGTCTGGGTCCGGCCCATCAAAAGACGCAATCATAACAATATTGCTGACCGTGGCTACGCTAGGTATTCTTCCGGGCCGCAATATTTTCGAGAAATCACAATGTCTGGCGCAACCGTAAAATTTCAAGGCCGATCATCCATCGAGCAGGTTGAGGAAGGAAATGACCTCGCACCAAAGTTCGACGGCCGCGGACTAATCACCGTTGTAACCACTGATGCTGACAGTGGCGAGCTGTTAATGCAGGGCTACATGAATGCCGAAGCTCTGCAGCTGACGATTTCGACCGGCGAGGCGCACTACTACAGCCGCAGCCGTCAGGTCCTGTGGCACAAGGGGGCGACCAGCGGCCTGGTTCAGACTGTGCGTGAGCTCCTTATCGACGATGACCAGGACTGCATCTGGCTACGCGTCGACGTTGCCGGTGGCGCAAGCTGCCACGTTGGTTACCGCTCGTGCTTCTACCGCAAGGTACCGGTGGGCCCGGATTTCGAGTCGAAACAGGCGGACGGTCAGATCGAACTGGAGTGGACGGAAACCGAGAAGGTCTTCGATCCTGAAGATGTCTACGGGGACGCACCGAATCCAACCATTCTGTAACAATTCTGAAGGCTGCTGCAGTCCAACATGAATCGCATAACAGCGGCGGTCACGACACATCTCAGTCGCTCGGACAATCTGCGATAACTCGCTTGGTGAGAAATGTCGCGCCCGCCGCAATCAAGCACGCCGTGCGCTGATGGCCGTGACATTCAACGGTCCGGCTAAGCAGGCCTGATCAAAATCTCCCTTCAGCATCATGTCGCCGCTTATCGCGACGCCGTCGGGCGGCCGGCTGCGGTTCCCGGTAGGCGATCGCCCTTGCCTGGAATGCATACTCAATCGTGCCGATCATCCACAGGAAGTAGCCGATCAGCTCGATGAACTCCTCGATCGCGAGCTTTGTGACCCGCAGGTAATTGTCACCCAGAATCGACATCCACAGAGGTTCGTGGCCAACGAGGCGCACGAAAGCAAACAGAATCACAGCACCCGCGAACAACAAGGTCAGCCCCGGTGACGGCCATAGACGTGCAAGCGCTATTCGCAGGCGCCGGCGGTGCCGGTACGTATATGCAATAACCAGTGATCCGGCAAGAGCAACGAGCACCTGCCATAGATTATCGATCACATAACGATCCAGAAAATAGTCGAGTTCGCGGATCAGGAAGGCGAGCGCCAGACCACCGAGCGGAAAAGCCAGCGGCCGTTGTGACGGACAATATTTAGCGACCCAACCCATAATGACACCACACACGCCGAGGATGATCGCCTGGATGATTTCAATCGGAGAGAACTCGCTTGTGCCGTATACATCGGTCTCGTTCATCATGACATGAAGCTTGAGACTCCCCGGTGATGAAAGCTCGAGCTGCGTCAACGCCCACGTGACGAAGGCGATGGTGATGAAATAAGCAAGGTACCGAATCCAGGCCATACCGGACTATACACTGCAGCTTCGCATTACGGTCTAAGATAAAACGTAGGCTCGCCCAATGAATTTATAAGATTATGATTTAAAAGAAATTCCTGAGCATCATCGGCATCGTTTTCGAACCACGCACGAGTGCTGCCGAGGCGAAAACTGTAGCCCCAGGCATCCATGTCAGCCATGATGCGGTCCCTCCCGACGCCGTCAATGTGATCGGCAAGCACGATCTGCAGGTAGCAGACAGCAGCTTCCTCGAGGTCGTCACCACCGGCGTCCTGGTCGAGCCGGCTGCGTCTCTCGCCGTCCATGCAGATGACATGGCAGGACTCATGCAGAAATGAATGGATGGGCGTGTTCGGCCGCACATAAACAGAATGCCCGACAACGCCCGCCTCCGCATCACCCCAAAAACTGCCGATAATAGCTTCGTCTATCGGTTGAAGAATCAATTCCAGGTCGAACCGCGCAAGAAACTCGGCCATCACCCCATGACCGATGTCGGCAACGGTGAGTACCTCGCTCAAAGCGTCGAAATTTGCTTCAGTACAATACGAACGAGGTCGTCGACGATGGCTTCTCGCAACAGTTCTTCTTCTTTTGCTTTGCCAAGCACAAGCTTCGGATCATAAGTATAGTCGCGCGTCAACGTCCGCCTCTGAACATCAAGAAGATTCTTCGTGCCGTCATCAAGGCCGTATTCTATCGTGTAGAAGACCTCATATTCGGTTGGCACATTGCGCGCAGAAACGGACAAGACGCGCCGATCCGTTTCATCAACCAGGATCGTGAATGTCGCCGTTGCGTCAGATGCATCGTCGACAACCTGGACGCCCGCCGCTTTCATTGCTGCACGCAGTTTGCGATAGAAAATGCTGTGCTGGTCGGCAGGTGCGATGTAGGTGCGCTCCATTTCTGCCGGCGTCGTGAACGCGCCCTGCAGCTGAAAGCCGCAGCCGGCGACCAAAGTCAGAAGTGCGTATGTCGCAAATCTAGACAACGATATTCACCAGGCGCCCTGGCACGACGATGATTTTGCGAATTTCCTTGCCATCGACAAATCGCTGCACGTTTTCGTCGGCAAGTGCCAGCTCTTCTATCGATTTCTTGCTCGCATCAGCAGGCACGGAAACCCGGCCGCGTAACTTGCCATTTACCTGAACGACAAGTTCGATCGTGTCGAGTTCGAGTGCCGATTCGTCAAACTCAGGCCAGCGCTGATCGATCAATGGCGT
>CALDZH010000002.1 GCA_937944275.1 uncultured Woeseiaceae bacterium | reverse complement strand
TGCGCAGACTCGGACGCAGTGACTCATCATAAGCCATCAGCGCGCGAGTAAGACCGTGGCGAATTGCGCCGGCCTGGCCCGTCGTGCCACCGCCCTTGACGGAAACATTGACGCTGAACTTGTCACCCAACTGGGTCAGTTTCAGCGGCTGGCGAACAATCATCTGGGCTGTTTTGCGGCCGAAGAATGCGTCCAGTGGACGCTTGTTAACCGTGATGCTGCCGTCGCCCGGCGTCAGGAAGACGCGAGCCGTTGAGGTCTTGCGACGACCGGTACCGTAAAAAAACGTATCACTCATAATCTTTACTCAGTCTGAGAAGCACGCCCTAGGCGTTAACTTCCAGCGGAATCGGCTGCTGCGCAGCGTGGGTATGTTCGGGGCCGGCGAATACGCGCAGCTTGGAGTACATCTGGCGACCCAACGGACCGCGCGGAAGCATGCCTTTGACGGCCTTCTCGATGACCCGCTCCGGATGCTCGTCCAGCATCTTGTTAAGCGGAACCGATTTCAGGTTGCCGATGTATCCCGTGGGGTGGTGATACATCTTGTCCTGCAGCTTGTTGCCCGTTACGCGGACCTTTTCGGCGTTAATAACGACGATGTAGTCACCCGTATCGACATGCGGCGTGTACTCCGGCTTGTGCTTGCCACGCAAACGATGCGCGATCTCGGTCGACAGGCGACCAAGCGTCTTGCCTGTGGCATCGACCACGTACCAGTCGCGGCGAACCTCTGCCGGTTTCGCAGAAAACGTCTTCATAATTCTGGTTTCCGTAAGGGAATAATCTTGTTATTCGCCAGGTTACGGTCAACCCCGAAAGGTCGGCCTGGGCCCGGCGAGCCATCCGCGCACGCAAAAACGTTCGCTGGATTGGCGAAAGGCGCGAAATTCTACTGCAGCCCCCGCCCCATTGCAAACAAATATGGAGGCATTTTTGGGGGCACGGCTCAGAACACGTATTCGAGGGAAAGAGCCGTGTAAGTGTCTGTTTCTTCAGTCAATGGCGGCACGTCGGTATTGTGCTTCACTGTGTAGGACGCCACCAGTGCGAGATTCCCGACCAGTTGCGCCGATAAAGCCGACACCGACTCCAGGTAGGTGTTCTTGCTGCCGCTCTCGACCGCCAGTTTTTGGCTGAAGTTCGCATGCTCGCTAAACAACCATTTGTAGTCCATGCCAGCACGGAAAATGGCCTCATTTTCAGTGGTGCCATCCTGCAACTCAGACTGCCGCGCACCAACGCCGGCCTCCGCACTGAGCTTGTGCTTGTCCACGTCTATAAGGCGTCGGCCATAGCCAACCGTCTGCGAGAACTGGGTGTCGAAGCCACCGAAGCGATCCTTGCGCCAGTCCAGACGACCAAACAGGAAGTCTTTGTCGCTCATGTTGCGCTCACTCTTCCAGCCCGCGTCGTAGGCCTCGGCGGTCGTTACCTCGTTTTCCGACGAATTGATCGCCGCCGCCGTGAACAGGTGGGCCCACTTGCCCGCCTTGTAGCCAACCTCGAATCCCGTATTCAATGTGGAATTCTCTGTATTACCCGATGTAGCCAGGTATCCGAGCTTGGCCTTGCCTGCCCAGGGACTCTCAGGTTGATTCTGTGCCATAAGTGAAAATGGCGTGAACAGCGCCGCGACCAAAAGTAACCAACGCAGTTTCATGCGTGTTCTCCTCAATAAAATCAGTGTTGCCGTCATAAAAGGTAGCGGAGTATACCGCCCAACTGCGGCATTTCGCTATAATCGCGGCTATGGAGAAACGCCAATTGACGCCACTGGATCGCCTGCTCGCCAGCGCCAACAATGCTCTTCGCACCGTGGCGACGCCCGCGGGAAGGTCGGCCAGGGATAATCCAGCCAAGAACATCATAGACGCCGATCTGAATAGCGATCAGAAAAGACACGCAGCCGGACTCATGCGGATCAACCACGCGGGTGAGGTTGCGGCACAGGCGCTATACCAAGGGCACGCGGCGGTTGCGCGCAACGAGTCCATCGAGGCCCAGATGCAGCATGCCGCTGACGAAGAATTCGACCACCTCGCGTGGTGTGAACAACGTATTCATGAATTGGGCGAGGATGTCAGCAAACTGAGCCCGTTCTGGTACGCGGGGGCATTTGCAATCGGAGCTGCCAGCGGCGTACTCGGGGACAGGTGGAGCCTGGGCTTTATAGCGGAGACCGAACGCCAGGTATGCGCACATCTCGACAGCCACCTCGACAGCCTGCCGCCAGAGGATGCAAAGAGTCGTGCGATCGTCGAGCAGATGCGCGACGAGGAAGAAGAACATGGGGATAACGCGATAGAGGCCGGTGCCGCAGAATTGCCCGGCCCGGTGAAACATCTGATGCGTTTGACCGCCAAAGTTATGACAAAAACGGCGTATTGGGTCTAATAGCCGATAAAACTACGAAAAAACACGGACTTAGCTTGCCCTGAGGGGCTTTCTGTATTAAAAGTGGTTCGCAAATTGGGCGAGGGATTATCAATGCAGACAACAGCCAGAAATCTTAGCGACGTACCGGCGATCAACCGTTTTTTGAGTTACTGCCGCGTACGGACCGTTCCGCAAAAAACAGTGATGATTCACGCCGGTGATCTGCCGGACGTTTTGTACTATATCGTCGACGGTTCGGTTGAAGTCATGATCGAAGACGAGGACGGCAACGAGATGGTGCTGGCGTACCTGAACAAAGGGCAGTTCTTTGGTGAGATGGGACTTTTCTATGAGCAGCCGACTCGCAGTGCCTGGGTCCGTACACGAACCGAGTGCGAGATTGCAGAAATGACTTATCCGCGCTTTCGGCAGATTGCAAGTGAAAGCCCGGGCCTCGTATTTGAACTCGCCACACAGCTCGCAACGCGTCTCGACCGCACTAATCGTAAACTGGGTGACCTCGCATTCGTTGACGTTACCGGCCGTGTCGCACACGCAATCATGGATCTTTGCAACGAACCGGACGCGATGACGCATCCGGACGGCATGCAGATCAAGGTCAGCCGCCAGGAATTGAGCCGCCTGGTCGGTTGTTCGCGCGAAATGGCGGGCCGCGTACTCAAGGTGCTGGAGGAACAGGGCCTGGTGTCGGCTAGCGGTAAGACAATTGTCGTCTACGGCGCACGACCAAACCGCAAACTCTGATTTTAATTAGGTACCGGACACCCTATTTTTTACGAAATGGGGTGTCCGGTACCTAATTTTTAAATCGGTTCGACCTCTTTTTCTTTTTTTAAATCTTGTCGATCTCCGCTTTCATCGCGGCGATTGTCTTTGCGTAATCTTCGCTGCCAAAGATGGCGGAACCAGCCACGAATGTGTCCGCACCTGCCGCGGCGATCTCGCCGATATTATCAACCTTCACACCACCATCGATCTCAAGGCGAATGTCACGACCACTGTCATCGATCATCTTCCGCGCCTGGCGCAGCTTGTCCAGCGTTGAGGAAATGAACTTCTGGCCACCGAAGCCCGGGTTCACCGACATCAGCAATACCATGTCGACCTTGTCGATCACGTAGTCGAGCCAATCGAGCGGCGTGGCCGGATTGAACACGAGCCCCGCTCTGCACCCTTGTTCATGTATCAGGCTAAGCGAGCGGTCGGGATGCTTGCTGGCTTCAGGATGAAACGTGATATAGCTCGCCCCTGCTTTTGCAAAGTCCGGAATGATTCGGTCGACCGGCTCGACCATCAGGTGAACATCGATCGGTGCCTCGATGCCGTAGTTACGCAGTGCATCGCAGATCATCGGCCCGATTGTCAGGTTGGGCACAAAATGATTATCCATGACGTCAAAATGCACGATGTCGGCGCCCGCATCGAGCACAGCTTTGACATCTTCGCCCAGGCGGGCGAAATCGGCGGAGAGAATCGACGGAGCTATTAAGGGTTTCACGAGCTGTCCTCCTGGTGGGTTGCAGGTGGAGATTACCTGATCGAGCGCCTCGCTTTCAGCATCTCGTAGGCACCACGGACTTCGCGCGTACGGCGCTCAGCCTCGGCGATGACTTCGGCTTCGGGATTACTGCCAGCAATCTTGTCAGGGTGGTTTTTGTTCATCAGTCGACGATACGCTTTTTTGATGTCATCGTTGCTGACATCGGGCGATACGCCTAGCGCTTCATAGGCACCTCGGACGCGAGCTGCATCAGCGTCGCCTGCTGGTGATCGTTTGAATCCCTTTTGCGCGCGAATCATTGCCTCAAGTTGTGCGAGCTCAACGCGGCCAATATCGAGCTCCGTGCATACGGTCCAGATATGCGCGCGCTCAGATGTCGAAAGCGAATCCTTCGCCAGCACAACTTCCAGCAGCAGGCGCAGGAACAAGGTGCGCCTCTGGGGGCTTCTGCCATGAACTCTCCGCGCTTCACGCAAAGTCTGAACAAGCGGAAATCCCGGACGCTTGCCATCATCGAACCAGCCAATTGCGCGACGCACTTGTGCGGGACTTAATCCGAGACGATGCATGATGAGCCTGGCCGCTCTTATTTCGTCCTCGGTGACGCGACCATCCGTTTTTGCAAGATGTCCCATAACGCCGAACAGTGCGCGCACGAACTCGTCGGAGACGCGGCCCAAGGCCGCGCCATCCTTCTCGAAAGAATGCATGGTTTTCTTGAATCCCCGGTAGAACTGGTAGGCGACCAGCAAGATGGGGATCAGGACGAGAATTTTTCCGAGAAGCATATGAGGCCGCATCGTATCGTGCATTGACTCCTATTCCCATCAGAGACCTTGCGGGCGCCCACGTTTGCGGCGATCATCGGCCCATGAAAACCGCTGACCTACTGTTCGAATCCTCGATTCCCGAACTTCCCCTTATCGGCCGCGGCAAGGTCCGCGACATATACAGCGTCGACGAACAACATCTGCTGATCGTTACAACGGATCGCCTGTCCGCTTTCGACGTAGTAATGCCGGATCCGGTTCCCGGCAAAGGCGAAGTCCTGACGAAGATCTCGCTATTCTGGTTCCGCATGATGAGCGACATCATCGATAACCAGCTGACAGACCTGACGGTTGCCGATGTCATCAAGGACCCCGGGCTGCAGGAGCAGCTGCAGGCCAGGGCGCTTGTCGTGAAACGCCTGAAGCCGTTGCCGATCGAGGCCGTCGTGCGCGGCTACCTCATCGGATCAGGGTGGAAGGACTACCAGGAGACGGGGCAGATCTGCGGTATCGACTTGCCCGCCGGTTTGCGGCAGGCCGAAAAACTGCCGAATACACTCTTTACCCCCGCATATAAAGCCGAAGCCGGCGCGCACGACGAAAATATCAGCTTCGACAAAGTCGTCGAACTCGTTGGCGGGAAACTCGCAACGCGCGTCCGTGACATTTCGATTGAAATCTACGAACGAGCGTCCGCCTACGCGCTCGAACGCGGCATCATAATCGCGGACACAAAATTCGAATTCGGCCTCGACGAACAGGGTCGTCTGCACATCATCGATGAAGCGCTGACACCTGACTCGTCGCGCTTCTGGCCCGTCGATGACTACGAGGTCGGTATCAGCCCGCCGAGTTTCGACAAGCAGTTCGTGCGCGATTACCTCGAGACGCTCGACTGGGACAAGACGCCACCGGCCCCTGACCTGCCGACCGAAATACTCGAGAAGACTGCCGAGAAGTACCAGGAGGCGTACACGCGGATGACCTCCGCCTGAGCTCCGGGACGGTTACAATACGCCCATGATCGCCGATCTAAAATACAAGCTCGACCAACTGGTATGGGGTGTCTCCCTTTACAAGTACGGTTTACCCGGTCGCATTCTCGCCAGCGTACTTCGCAACCTCTACGCCGTCCTGCGCGACATTATCTCGGGCCAGTTGACCTTACGCTCGATGAGCCTCGTGTACACCACACTATTGTCGGTTGTGCCGTTGGTGGCCTTCAGTTTTTCAGTGCTCAAAGGTCTCGGCGTGCACAGGGAGCTGGAATCAAAGCTCTACACGGTTCTCGAACCTCTCGGCGCCAAGGGTGTCGAGATAACCGACAAACTCATGATGCTCGTTAACAACGTCAACGGCAGCGTCCTCGGCGGTATCGGCCTCACCTTTTTTATCTACACCGCCATCTCGATGGTGCAGAAAATCGAGGAGAGTTTTAATTACGTCTGGTACGTCTCCAAGCCACGTAGTTTTTCCCGCCGCTTTACCGAGTACATGTTAATCCTCCTGATCGGTCCCGTGGCTATCGCGGTCGCGCTAGGCACACTTGCATCGTTGCAGAATGAAGCGATTGTCCAGTGGGCCGCGCAAAACGCCATACTCGGCCCGATATTTACGGCGACCAGCAAGTTGACGCCGTTTCTCGTTGTCACGGCAGTATTTACGGCGCTCTACAAGTACATGCCGAACACCGAAGTTCGTTTTCGTTCCGCCCTGGTCGGCGGGCTGACCGGTGGTTTTCTCTGGGCAGCGCTCGGCATGATCTTTGCCGCATTCATTGCGAATTCGGCGCGCACCCAGGCGATTTATGCCAGTTTTGCTATCGCCATTACAACGCTGATCTGGTTATACCTGAACTGGTTGATCCTGTTGATTGGTTCCCAACTCGCGTTCTATTTTCAGAATCCGGCCTACATGCGAATCGGCCGCCGGGAACCGCGCTTGTCTAACGCCATGCGTGAACGCTTGGCGCTGAACATAATGCTGATTGTCGGCAGCGCTTTTCGTGACTCAAACAAATCAATAGACCAGCGCTCGCTGAGTGAAGAGCTGCGCATACCGTCGATTACAGTCATGCCGATTATTTCGGGACTGGAGGATGCCGGACTGCTGACCTCAACGGAGAAGGACCTCTTGCTGCCGGGCCGCGAAATGTCCCGCATTAAACTCGGTGAGATACTTGACGTCGTGCGCATAGACGGCGAAACGGGCTCGTATCGTGACCCGAAGTGGGCGGCAGCGATTGACTCGCTTGGCGAGATTATTGATGCCGCCGTCGAATCAACCTTGGGCGACAAGTCACTCTCGGACCTTCTCGATGAGACAGGAGCCCAGTAACAACTCAAACTAGGGCGTGGAGAAAATCAGGCTGCAGCAGGTTACGGCACCTTCTGCTTTTTGCAGCTCACTGAGATCGACAGGGACCACGTTAAGACCGCGCCGAGCGAGTTTGTCGATGGTGCGGGGAAACGACGAAGGGTAGATCACATCTGCGCCGATTCGAAGCGCATTCGCGGCATGCGCTTCCTTTTCGTCGATCGGGATGAGCTCAAACTTTGCAAACGTCGAGCTACTGACCCAGTCCGGATTAATCAGCAACGTACCAGGCGCAACTTCCGAAACCGCTGACTTCAGGTGCAGGCACTTTGCCGTTTCGACTGTCTCAACGGTAATTCCGTAATCCGAGACAATATTGCTGAGCTGCCGGATTCCACTCTGATTCGATCGTGTCGAGAGCCCGGCGAAAATGGTACTGCCAACACAAAGAAGATCACCGCCGTCAACGGTGCCGGGTGCCTCAATCGCCTTGAGTAGCTTGTACTGTCGCAATACCTCGGCAACGCCGGCCACTTCCGGCCGCCGCGACGCAACTCCCGGCCGCAACATGACCGCAAAATCATCCAGAACCAGCGCTGTGTCCTCGATAAACACGGAATCTGCCAGTCCGGACGGCGCCGGAATGACAACCGTCTCACAACCCAGCGACGCCAATGCCGATTGATAGTCCTGATGTTGTTGCTGCGCCCGGCCGAAGTCGATCTCCGATCTCGGCAAAAAGGTAAGCTCGCAATTGCCAATCCCGGCATTCAGTTCTCGCGTAACAGCGATGGTCCGCATGCGCCTATACCCCTGCGATCGTCATTTCATCCACGAGCAGCGACCCGCAGCGAATCCCGCCACGCATATCCTGGTCATCACCGATTGCGGCAATTCGCTGGTACAGGTCTTTCAGGTTCCCTGCAATCGTGACTTCGTGCACCGGATATGCGATCTCTCCGTTCTCGACCCAGTGACCAACGGCGCCACGGGAGTAATCGCCCGTCACACCGTTAACGCCTTGGCCAATCAGTTCCTGAACGACCAGCCCGGCACCCATTTCACTAATGAGCGATTCCTTGTCCTGGCGGCTACCGGGAACGATGAGGTTCTGCGCTCCACCTGCGTTCGCGGTCGTAGTCATCCCCAGTCGACGGGCCGAGTAACTGCTGAGCACGTACCCTCGCAATACGCCGTCAGTCACAATGTCGCGATCATAAGTACCAACGCCCTCGCTGTCGTAAGGCACACTCGCAAGACCTCTTGGCAAGTGTGGACGCTCCAGGATGCTCACAAAGTCCGGAAACAGTTTTTCTCCAACAGCGTCGAGCAGAAACGACGACCGACGATACTGTGCACCACCCGCAATTGCTCCGATTGCATGGCCAATGAAACCGCGAGATATTTCTGGAATGAATAGCACCGGCGCCCGCACCGTCTTCAACTTGCGTGCGCCGAGCCGGCCAATTACTTTTTCGCCTGCCAGTCGCCCGACTGCTTCTGCAGCTTCGAGGTCCTCGGCGCAGCGTGCTGTTGTGTAGTGATAATCGCGCTGCATAACACCGTCTGACTCCGCAAGAAGCACGCAGGAAATACTGTGGCTGGTCTTCGTATAGCTACCGACGAATCCGTGGGTATTGCCATACGCGCGCACGCCACGGTTCGTTGACACGGTTGCGCCTTCCGAATTGCTGACGCGCTTGTCATGCTGGAGCCCTGCTGATTCCGACTCTATCGCCAACGCTATGGCTGTATCGGCGTCTATCTCCCAAGGGTGATCAAGATCAAGGTCGCGGACGTCTTTACACATGAGTTCTGCATCAGCCAGCCCCGCATACTTGTCCTCGGCGGTCAGATTCGCAAACGTGCACGCTTTGGCAACTGCTTCGCGAATTGCCTCCGGCGAAACAACCGATGTGCTGGCATTGCCTTTTCTTGAACCCTTGAACACCGTAATGCCGATACCGCGGTCATTCGTATACTCAAGGCTTTCGACCTCGCCAAGGCGCGCTGTCGCCGTCAGCCCCATATCCTGACTGGCGACGACCTCCGCCTGGTCGACTCCGAGTTGTCGAGCTTCATCGAGCGCAAGCGTTACGAGACTTTCCAGTTCGGCACGGCCGAGCGATTCGCGTTTGACGATTGTTTCCATGGTTATCAAGAATCCCTGGTTGAGTGTCGGTCAGTCGGCGCAGCGCGTGGTAGACTCCCGCTCCCGGAACGCGGCCCGACCGCGGGAGGTACTTTAGCCGGTGGATGATACAAAGCCCAGTAAAAGCGCAAGAAAACGCGCCTATCTTGCGTTGCAAAAACTCGGAGAGGAACTGGTCACGCTTCGTGAGGCCGACCTGCAG
>CALDZH010000001.1 GCA_937944275.1 uncultured Woeseiaceae bacterium | reverse complement strand
GGTAGCGATCGACGCACTGGAGTATTGCCCGGTTGTGGACGAGATGGCCGAACTCAACAGGTACCGCCGTCGCTTGGCCTCTACTACATCGCTTTCGACCTTACCGAGCCGCCACTGAACAACCGGCCACTGCGCCAGGCTCTGTCAATGGCGATAGACAGGCAGGCACTAGTCGCATTGATGAGCAGGGGGGAACAACCAGGCTACGGTGTCGTGCCGGCCGGCATCACCGGACACCGTAATGCCAGCTATAAGTGGAGCGACCTCCCCGACGACGAGCGTGTGCGTACCGCATAAGAAACTTCGCCGATCAAGGAAAATGCGCTTTGCAGAAACACTGGTCGGCATTCGGTCGAGCGGGTTGCCTCTCATTGGGAAGCGGCCTGCAAAATTGTCCAGAGTCCTATTGCCACGAAGCCGGCACCGGCGATGTAAGACAGGTAACGGGGATTCAGGAAGTTGGAGATGACCGAACCGGCACCCACTGCGAGAACGGATGAGAATATCAACGCAGCGGAGGCACCGACAAACACCGTAACCAGGCTGACAGAAGGTCGGCTTGCAAAAAGAACAGTGGCGAGTTGAGTCTTGTCACCAAGCTCGGCGAGAAATACCGTGCCGAACACGGCTACAAAAGTTTTCAGGTCCATATTAAAGGGCACCGTAAAGATTCTGGATGAATTTTATGAAGTAATACGTTTACGCGAGCAATATTAGACTGATTGCCCCCGGATTTCGCGGAGACGCTATCTAGCCGAGCTTCCGGATGGCAACCGCCATCATTGCCATGGCCAGAATGATGAACACCACTGCGATTGCCCTGCGCATGGTGTGTGGCGGTATCCTGCCTTGCAGGCGCGGACCGATCTGACCGCCAATAAGAACACCGGGAATATCGTAGACGAGCAGGTTCCAGGGTACGGCAGTCCAGCCGCCGGCCTTGATGAGCTGTACCGCCAACGTCGTGGACGCGAGAGCGATCGTCATGATTACGACGAGCACCGATGTCGCTGCGGCGACTGCAATCGGCACGCCTTTGCGTGTGAGCTTAGAAATGGTGACTTCACCTATGCCCACTGAGACCATGCCAGTTAGAAATGCGCCGAGCGCAGTCAACGAGTAGCTTCTTGGACCGAGATGGGGAACAGCATAGGCATACTCGTGACCACGCGAATCGACAATGGTCTTCATCGCCCCGTCAGACCTGGAGGCGCTGGAGTAGGCAGGCGGCCGGTTACGCCACATGACTATCGCCAGTACCGCGACCAGGAGCGCATAGCTTGCCAGTAGTATGCTGTCGTGAACCAGGCTCGCGACTAACGCACCGGCGACAGCAACCGGTACCGCAACACGCATTATGCGTCCCGCCAACGAGTAGTCGATGAGCTTGCGATGATAGTAGCCGACGAATCCTGAGAGAAACCCGAAAGTCTGGGTGATTAAGGCAGCGCTGATCGCCGCAATGGTCGAATGCAGCGCGTACTCGGGTCCGAGCAACGGAAACGCCAGAATGAAGATCGGCGTGAACAGCGCCGCGCCGCCAATGCCACTGAGCATTGCGACCGTCGCTACGACAATCGACACCGGAAACATAAACCAGTAAATCGTGAAATCCATGAAAGTTGCATTTAGCAGAGAACAGGCCGCCAGTTCAAGGCGGCATTCTCGTTATGCGCTGTGGCGCGCGACCAGGTCCTGTTCGATCTGCCGTACAGTCTTCGAGTTAATCTTGTAGAAGAAAATCGAGACAGTGCCGAGTAGCGCCAGTACGGCCGGGATGACGCTGAATATGAACCGGATACCGGCCAGCGAGGCGTCCGACTGTAACTCGTTGGCAACGAAACCGAACCAGCCCAGGATAACGCCAGTCAACCCGGCACCGACAGCGAGCCCCAGCTTTTGCGCGAACTGCAGGCTGGAGAATACCAGCGCCGTGGTTCGTCGCCCGGTCTTCCATTCGCCGTAATCGGCAGTATCCGCGTACATCGCCCAGACGAGCGCCGGAGTAGGGCCAATCACAAACGTACCGATACAATTGATGGCGACCATCAGCCAATACTGGTCTGGTGGTGTGACATAGAATGCGGCCATTGAGAGCGCGTTAAGAATCGTAAGGACAATCAACAGGCTGCGTTTTTCGAAATAGTCACACAGCGTTTTGGTCAGCGTGATGCCGAGCATCATGGTCATGAGTCCCAGCGACAAAAAGACTGCGGTCTTATCGAAAATAAGAAATATCTGCGCGCCGTCGTCGCCTACGTAGTACTTGAAGTAATACATCAGCGAACCGTTGCGGACCGCGATATTCATCAATGTGAAAATCGCGGCGATGAATAACGCGATCCATGGGCCATTGCCGAGCACGGCGCGCAGGTCCCGGCGAATATTCGATTTCTTCTCGATCGGAATGACGCGCTCTTTGGTCGTGGCGAAAGTGATCCAGAACAAAGCCACGGACAGCACCGCAAAAATGATCATCGTAAGCTGGAAGCCGACCGCCTCGTTACCGCCACCGAGTATGTTCTTCAGCGGTGTTACAAACGTGCCAATCAGCCAGGCAGCCGCAAAAGCGCAAATGAAACGGTAGCTCGCAACCTTGGTGCGCTCGACCGAGGAGGGCGAGATTACGCCCATCAAGGCCGAGTAAGGCACATTGATTGCCGTGTAAGCGAGCATCATGAGCGTGTAGGTGACGTACGCATAAATCAGCTTGCCCATATCCGACAGGTCCGGATTGGCGAACATCGCGTAGCCCAGAACGCCGTATGGAATAGCACCCCACAGCAGGTAAGGGCGAAACTTGCCCCACTTAGTGGTCGTACGATCCGCAATTAGCCCCATAACCGGATCGCTTACAGCGTCTACAACCTTCGTGACGAGGAACATCGTGCCGACTGCTGCCGCCGGCAACCCGAAGATATCGGTGTAGTAGTACAGCAGGAAGATATTGAAAACCTGGAAAAAGAAATTCGAGGCAGTGTCGCCGAGTCCATAGCCCAGCTTCTCGACAAATTTAAGCGGTTCGACAGAGATTGCCTGTTCGCTTTTGCTGTGGTTATCGATCTAACTTCTCCGCGGTTTTTGTCTAGACAGCGCCACGTCGTGCCTCGAGTTGCGTACGTACTTCGTGCGCTTTCTCTTCAGTAATCGTATAGCTGGAAATGGCCCATATAGCAACGGCGGAAGCGATAGCTGGTATCAGCGCATCACAAAGCCGCATCATGCGTATTGCCTCGGCAGTCTGCTCGCCACCGAGTTCTACGTCAAAGCCGGTCCAGACAAGCAGTAGTCCGCCGCCGAGTATCGCGACCGACTGTCCCAGTTTAACAACCCACCAGAAGATCGAACCATACATGCCTTCACGCCGTTCATGTGTGTTGAGTTCGTCGGCATCAACGACGTCGGCCACCATCGACGGCATCAGCGTAAACAAGCCAGCCAGCCCGAATGCCATCAGTGGCGCCGGTATCAGCACCATCCAGGGATTGTCAGGCGTGTAGCAGAACCACTTGAGGAGATAGCCCACCATCGAAATGCCGGTTGACACGTAAAATGCCCTGCGTTTGCCGATCCTTGTGGCCAGCCAGGTGACGATGCCGATGACGACGAGCGCGGAGATAGCCTGCACCAGGCCGGAGTGTCCGACGAACACGGCACCTGCTGCCTGATCGCCGCCAAATACGTAGTAAATAATTACGTAAGACTGGAATGCCGCGATAAGGATGAATCCGTTGAATACGAGGAACGTGGCAATACAGAGTTTGAGGAACGGCTTAAACGAGAGCGACTTTCCGAAACCACGTAGGAAGTCCATGACCACGTAGCCGATGCCACTACCAGTGTCCTCTTCGCCTTCCTCGGCGGCAACGTCTTTGAAGCGCTCGCGCAGGAAGATTGCTGGGAGGACGCCGAGGCCGATGACAACGACGGCGATGAGTATCGCGAGGTAGCCGGCACCGGTGACGACATCGCCAAATAACGGCAAGTACATGATCGCGAGAAAATACGGCGAAATCATGTAAGCGATATTGCCGAAGAAGTTTTGAACGCCCATGAGACGCGTGCGCTCGTGGTAGTCCGGCGTAAGCTCGTATCCGAGTGCCACCCAGGGTGTTGCATACACGGTGTAGGCCAGGAAGAAAATCAGCGACCCGGCAAGGAAGTACCAAAAATACCAGCCTTCGCTCTTGCCTGGCGGTAACTGCCACAGCAAAGCAAACACGATGCCAACGATTATTGCGCCGACGAATATGTACGGGCGACGCCGGCCCCACCGGGACCTGGTGTTATCCGAGATATAGCCCATCAGCGGATCTGTGATCGCGTCGGTCAGGCGGGGTAATGCACCTAAAAGGCCGACCAGGGCTGGATTCATGCCGAGACCGAGGTTCAGCACTATGACCATGCCGCCAATTGCTGCTGCCAGAATGTTGTTTACGAAGGCACCTACCCCGTATGTCACTTTCAGGCCAAATGGGATTCGATCCTCGGGCGAGGTCTCGAAGTGTTTATGATCAGTCATGGCGCCTTCCTGGTCTATTTATTCTCACGCCTGGCACATCTCCCCCATCCTGTTACAAATTGACAGCGCTGTCAAATATTGCTAAAAGCCGGAGAGCGAAGGGTCTTAGAACATGAATACAAGCGAATTACAACTACTGGACATGAAAGCCAGCCCGGAAGATCGGGCTCGTGCTCTGCTGGAGCAGATGACGCTGACGGAGAAAGTCGGCCAGATGAGTCAGGTCGAGGCCGGTCACGGCCACCCACCGGATTACCTCGGCGAGCGCCTGCGTGCGGGTCTCATCGGATCCGTTATTAACAACGTTAATGTCGAAACCGTTAATGAACTGCAGCGAATCGCGGTTGAAGAAAGTCGTCTCGGAATTCCGTTGCTCGTTGGACGTGATGTTATTCATGGTTTCAAGACGATACTCCCTATTCCACTTGGCCAGGCGGCAACCTGGAATCCATCACTCGCCCGGGAGGGTGCCAGGGTAGCGGCCTTGGAGGCCGCACGATCGGGCGTGAACTGGACCTTTGCGCCAATGGTCGATATCTCAAGAGATCCGCGCTGGGGACGTATTGCCGAGAGCTTTGGTGAGTGTGTCCTGCTCACGAGCAAGATGGGCGCGGCCATGGTCGAGGGATTCCAGGGAGAGAGTCTGGCCGACACAGGTTCCATTGCCGCCTGCGCAAAGCACTTTGCGGGTTACGGTGCGGTCGAAAGCGGTCGGGATTATGCAACGACCAATGTCCCCGACACCAAGCTTCGTAATGTCTATTTCCGTCCGTTCCATGCGGCTGTCGATGCCGGCGTGTCGACGTTGATGACGTCGTTCTCCGATCTCAATGGCGTGCCGGCTACAGGTAACAGCTACATCCTCGAAGATGTGCTGCGTGGTGAGTGGAGTTTTGACGGTTTTGTAGTCAGTGACTGGGACTCGGTCCGTCAGCTACAAATTCACGGTCTTACCGAGGATGATCGCGAATCGGCTCTCGTGGCCGCGACGGCCGGTGTGGATATGGAAATGGCCGGCGATGCCTATAGCAATCA